>NZ_JBEQZJ010000062.1:0-15931 GCF_045223415.1 Hoskinsella mucinilytica
AAGATGATCATAAAAAAGAAAAAAATGAGTATCGATGATGCTCTAGATTTACTAGAAGTAGAGGAAAGCTTAAGGCCTCAGATATTGAAGTTACTAGAAGAAGATAATAAGATCCGGCACTGATTTAAGTGCTAAGCAGATGGAAGCGTTAGTTAAGATGATTTTAGAAAATCAGATTAATCATCGCTTTTTTTTCTTGATATGGGATAAATGATGGTACCGATAACATAATAGAAAAAAAGCTTTATAAATCAATTTAATAAATATTTTTATGAAAGTATTGACAAATGATTGTAACCGCTTTATACTGTAAACGAAGGAACCGGTACCACAATAAAGGAGGAACTAATATGAATTATGAACAAGACGCAAAACTGATCGTAAAAGCGGTTGGTGGAAACACAAACATTATCTCTGTGGCACATTGTGCTACTCGCTTACGTTTTGTATTAAAAGATGAAGCTAGTGTTGATGAAAAGGCTTTGGAGTCACTGGATGTTGTTAAGGGAACCTTTTCCACGAATGGTCAATATCAAATCATTATTGGGGCAGGAACTGTTAATATGGTTTGTGATGAAGTGAGCAAAATCATTGGTCAACAGACAAATGAGGGAGAAAACAAAGAGGAACCAAAACAAAAAGGTCATCTTGTACAGCGTGGAGTAAAACTGTTGAGTGATATTTTCGTACCAATCATTCCTGCAATCGTTGCCGGTGGTTTATTGATGGGCTTGTACAATGTATTGAGTGCACCATTCTTTGAAGGTGGAACAATGTCCATCATTCAGATGTATCCACAATTTGAAGGATTAGCAACCATGCTGAATACCTTCTCTAATGCACCATTTACCTTTCTTCCGATATTAATTGGTTTTAGTGCAACAAAGAAATTCGGTGGTAATCCTTTTTTAGGAGCTGCCATGGGTATGATCATGGTGCATCCGGATTTATTAAATGCATATAATCTTGGAAAACCGGAGTTTACTGCACCTATTTGGAATCTATTTGGATTACAGATAGAGGCAATCGGATATCAAGGAACTGTATTGCCTGTTTTACTTGTATCATGGATTTTAGCAACCATCGAAAAGAAACTGCATAAAGTAACACCTAGTTGGTTAGATAATCTAACAACACCACTTGTCGCAATCATGATTACCGGCTTTTTGACCTTCTTGTTTGTGGGTCCGGCCATGCGTGCAGTAGGTGATGGTATCTCCTTTGGTATTACTTGGGTCTATCAGACTTTAGGTTTTGTGGGAGGCGCTTTGTTTGGTGGCTTCTATGCTCCAATCGTGATTACCGGTATGCATCACAGCTTTATCGCAATTGAAACACAATTGATTGCGGATGCGGCAACGACAGGTGGAAGCTTTATCTTTGTGACTGCTTCTATGAGCAATGTTGCACAAGGAGCTGCCGTATTGGCTGTATTATTGATTACGAAAAATGAAAAAATTAAATCTTTATGTTCTGCATCAGGTATCTCTGCATTGTTAGGAATTACAGAACCTGCAATGTTTGGTGTAAATTTGAAACTTCGTTATCCTTTCATTGCTGCTTGTATCGGTAGTGCATGTGGTAGTGCTTGGATAGCCTTTACGAAAACATTGGCGATTGCATTAGGTGCAGCAGGTCTTCCAGGATTTATCTCTGTTCATCCTAGCCATTGGTTACAATTTGGAATCGGCTTAGTGATTTCTATGGCAGTAGCATTTGTTTTAACCCTTGTACTTGGGAAAAGAGAAGCTTTAAAAGCAGAAGGATCTAAAGAAACACAACCGTTGGTAGCTCATGAGGAAGAAAATGAAATTACTGAAGGAATCAAAGGGAATGTTTCCATAGCGTTACCATTAAGTGGAGTAGTAAAACCGATAGAAGAAAGTAGTGATCCTGTCTTTGCGCAAAAGACCATGGGAGATGGTATTTTGGTCCTACCAACAGATGGTATGGTATATGCACCGGAAGATTGTCGCATTAAATTTGTATTTCCTACCAAGCATGCCATTGGGTTAACAACAAAATCCGGAGTATCTCTATTGATTCATTGTGGTATCGACACCGTACAATTAGAAGGAAAAGGATATGAAACTTTTGTAGAACAAGGTGACGTTGTGAAAAAGGGAACTTTATTATTGAAATTTGATATTGCGGCAATTCAAGCTGCCGGTTATGCAATAGAAACACCTGTGGTCGTTACTAATTTAAAGGAAGGACATCAATTGGAGAATATCGTGAAAGGATCATTAGCATATGGAACTGAAGCATTTACCATTGTTGGATAAGGATCTGGCTATGGATCAAAAGGCATATGAAGCTCATTATGCTGCATTTGCGGAAGAAAGAAATAAGGTACAAAAGGATCCTTGGAGATTACATTATCATATCATGCCACAAAGTGGATGGTTGAATGATCCAAATGGATTATGTCAATTTCATGGTATCTATCATATTTATTATCAATATTCCCCCTTTGATGTAGAAGGAAAAACAAAGCTTTGGGGACATATGACTTCAAAAAATCTACTACAATTTCAACAGGAAGAGCCAGTCCTGTTTCCTGATTGTAGAGGGGATGAAAGAGGTGTCTATTCCGGTTCTGCCTTCATTAAGGAAGATACCATTCATTACTTTTATACCGGTAATGTAAAGCTGTTTGATCAACCTTATGATTATATCAATGAAGGACGAGAACAAAATACGATTCATGTAAGTAGTCAAGATGGATATCATTTTAGTGAGAAAGAGCTTGTTTTGAATAATCAAGATTATCCATCTGATATGAGTTGCCATGTAAGAGATCCTAAGATTTATGAAAAAGATGGTGTTTACTATATGGTACTAGGTGCTCGAGATCGAATGAGTCGTGGTTGTGTTTTGATGTATGAAAGTACAGATCTAAAGCAGTGGAACTATAAGCTAAGGCTTTCCAGTGAACAGGAATTTGGTTATATGTGGGAATGCCCGGATTTATTTTCTTTTGATGAACAGTACTTTTTGATTACCTGTCCGCAAGGAGTCCAACAACAAGGATATCGATTTGCGAATGTTCATCAATGTGGATATTTTCCATTGGATATAGATTTCACAACAGGATCCTATGAATTAAAAGAATTTCATGAGCTTGATCATGGGTTTGATTTCTATGCACCACAAAGCTTTGAAGATGAACAAGGACGAAGGATTTTGATTGGATGGATGGGGTTACCGGATATTGATTACACCAATCCAACTACAAAACAAGGTTGGCAACATGCCTTGACCATGCCTCGTGTCATTACTCATCGAAATGGCATCTTATATCAAACACCGATCGAAGAGATGAAAGAGCTTCGTCAAGAGGAAATACACACAAACACAAAGGACTTTTCTTCCTTAAAGCTTTTAGAGGATTGTTTTGAAATGCGTATTGATGTTGAGCAAGAGGATGACTTTGTGCTACAATTAAGAAAAGGCGCTACCATATCCTATCAAAAGGAAACCAAACAATTCACTTTAACGTTAAAGGAATGCGGATATGGAAGAACTAATCGTACAACAGTGTTAAAGGAATTAAGCAAGTTAGCGATTTATGCGGATACTTCATCTTTTGAAATCTTCGTGAATGATGGAGAAACGGTATTTACCACACGAGTATATAGTAAGCATTGCGAAAATAACGTTTGTTTCTTAAGCTGTGATATGATTGGTGATATCCGGTTTTATCGATTAGGTAGTATCAGCATTGATTAAGAAATGAGGATGAATATGAAAAAATTATGTGCAATCGGAGAAGCATTGATCGATTTTATCCCTGAACAAAAAGGACAACGATTAAAGGATGTACCTCGATTTAAAAGAGTAGCGGGAGGTGCGCCTGCCAATGTTGCGGCGAGTGTCGCTAAACTTGGTGGGAAAGCTAAATTTATTACACAACTAGGTGAAGATGCATTTGGAGATCATATCATGGAGGTATTTGATGCTGTAGGCGTAGATACCAGTGATATTGTACGTAGTAAAGACGCAAATACTGCATTGGCTTTTGTTTCATTGGCCGCCGATGGAAACCGTGACTTTCTATTTTATCGAAAAGATTGTGCAGATAAAAATCTTGATCCAAAAGATATATCTTCATCTGCATTAAAGGATTGTGGTATTCTACATTTTTGTAGTGTAGATCTTGTGGAAAGCCCTATGAAACAAAGTCATAAAAAACTTATTGATATGGCGATGAAAGAAGATATCATCATTAGCTTTGACCCTAATGTAAGATTAAATTTATGGGATACAGAAGAAGCGTGCAAAGATGCGATTCATGAATTCTTGCCATATGCAGATATCATAAAGATATCTGATGAAGAATTAGAATTTATTAGTGGGTTTACTGATATCGAAACGGCATTACCTTTCTTTTTCAAGGATCGTTGTCAATTCTTGATTTATACCATGGGCAAGGATGGTGCACGTTTATATCAAAGAGATCATTCCATGGTAAAGGCGAAAGGGTATTGCGTCGATGTATTCGATACCACAGGTGCAGGAGATTCCTTTATCGGTGCATTTTTGTATCAGTTATTATCAAACGATTGTTTAGATCTCTCAGCAATATCTAAGGAAGAACTTACAGAATTTCTTGTATTTGCGAACTTGTATGCGGCTCATACAACAACCAAAGAGGGAGCGATTGATGCAATGGCCACATTAGAAGAATTAACAGCATTTCAAAAAAACACGATCATCCAATGAAACAAGTGATGAATATAGCGAAACCTAATTTTCGCTGTATTCATCTTTTTATTATTATTCGCAAAATTAACTATAACAAGATATATAAAAAAGGGAGCAATTATCGTTATATACATAAAAGCGCTTTCAGTATATCATAAATAACGTAATAGATTTCAGTATGGGTGGAATATGTGACAGATTTCCTCGCATATAGAGGATAACTCACACAACAATGTTATTCTTTAATCCTACTAAATATATCGTAAAAGGAGGAATTATGATATGAAGAAAGGGTTGAATATCGTTGTTTCATTAGGACTTACCATGACCAGCATTGCGCCAAATGCATTGCTGAATCCTGTGATGGCTAAGCAAGCTGAAGTAAATCCTACTGGTACAGATGATCAACAAAAAGCTGTGAAAGATGGTATTTTAGAACATTGGAAGTTAGATGCTGCCACTGCGAAGGGAGAAGAAATCTGTTCTGTAGCAGATGGTTGGTTACATTTGGCCTCTACCATAAACAATGGCAATGGGACAAGCGCACAGGCTGGCTATCCGGCAGTCTTTGTAAATGATGCGACTTTTGATTTTACAAAACCGGGATTCTTTAAAACGAAGATGAAAGCAGAAAGTGATGCATCTCAGACCAGATTTGGTTTTTATCTGGGATATCAAGATCCAGGTAATGGTTTGTTTATCGGATATGATAAAGAAGGCTGGTTTTGGCAAAAATATCAAAATGGAAATGGGGAATGGTATCAGGGTGAGAGAATACCGTCTTTGGAAAAAGGTAAGGAAAGCTTGATCAGGATCGAATGGGATGAAAACCAAGAAGTAAGTGTTTTGATCGATAATGAGCTTGTATTTGAACATTTGGATATTTCAGGGATGTCTTTGAGTAATCAGATCGGTATCAAGGCCGGCAGTTATCAAGGTACAGAAATCAGTGATATGTATTTAACCGAAATGGATTATACCGGTTTACATGCAGAAGCACAAATTTCATATGCGGTATCAGGGCACTTAATGGATGAAATGAAACAACCGATTGCGAATGCTAGAGTACGTATAGGGAAAACAGAAGTGCAAAGTGATGAAAATGGAAATTTCAAATTTGATAAAGTATTTATCAATGGCGAATATCATATCAAAGTGATGAAAGAAGGGTATGAAGCTTATGAAGGAACCTTTACCATAGAAGATGGAGATAAAAGCATTCCTGATATCACGCTAACACAAGCTCAACAAGCCTCTACCTATGCAATGGAAACATCTGAAATGAAGGTGGATTTATATGAAAACTTCCCTTCTGTACAGAAATACACTATGAAAAGTGATGCATTAAAGAATAAAATCATGTATGGTCAAAGTGAACAAATCAATACCGTAGAGATCAATGGCGTTTCTATCAAGCTAAATGATGAAGATGTCAGTGTGGATCATTTGGGTACCAAAGCAATCTATACCATGCAGGTTCAAAAGGAAGAAGCACATATTGATGCAACGATCAGCGTTGAGATCAGTTTGGATGGAAATAAGTTATTCTTCCATGTCACGAAGATCGAAAATCATTTAAGTGATCATCAATATCCTGTACAGACGTTATCTTTCCCTCAACATTCTTTAGTTTCTGTTAGAAGCAATCAAAGCAATGCATCTTTTACGGGAGCTGTCATGTCTAGTAATACACAAGCATCAGGAGATGAAACCATCGCTGTCACAAAAGTTATGGACGATATCCGTGATAGGGATTATATGTATGGTTTCTTATCTAATGATGAATTAAGTGCCGGCATATGGAGTAACTCCGAGCATAATGGTCGTGTGGTGGCAGCACCTGTTGAGGGTGGTAGTCAAAATACCAGAATCTTAGCATCAACAAGTGAAACCGATACTTATAAATCTTTGGGACTTGCCAGTGCTCCTTGGTATTATCATAGAGTAGTTACGGATTCTAAAGGGGTATCGCATATGGTTGAAGAAACTGAAATGCCGAAAATGTCCGTTGTCATCACCGGTGATGAAAATCATGATCAAACAGTCAATTGGCAGGATGGTGCGATTGCATTTCGAGAAATCATGAACAATCCTTATAAGAGTGAAGAAGTACCTGAATTAGTAGCTTGGCGAATAGCAATGAATTTTGGTGGTCAGGCACAGAATCCATTCTTAACGACCTTAGATAATGTAAAAAAAGTTGCGTTACATACAGATGGATTGGGACAGTCTGTGTTATTAAAAGGATATGGTAGTGAAGGACATGATTCCGGTCATCCGGATTATGGCGATATCGGTAAAAGAATTGGTGGTGCAAAAGATTTTAATACTTTGATGGATAAGGGAAAAGCGTATGGAGCAAGATTTGGTGTACATGTGAATGCAAGTGAAATGTATCCGGAAGCGAAGGCTTTTGATGAGGATTTGGTTAGAAGAAACGGTAATAATTTATCTTATGGCTGGAACTGGTTAGATCAAGGTGTTGGAATCGATGGTATATATGATCTAGCATCTGGTTCAAGAGAAAAAAGATTCAAAGAACTAAAGGACCAAGTTGGCGATCGTATGGACTTTATCTACTTAGATGTATGGGGAAATCTAACGGCATCCGCAGAGGATTCTTGGGAAACACGTAAAATATCCAAAATGATCAATGATAATGGTTGGCGTATGACAACTGAATGGGGATCAGGAAATGAATATGATTCTACTTTCCAGCATTGGGCTGCCGATCTAACCTATGGTGATTATACTTCCAAAGGTGAAAATAGTCAGGTGATGAGATTTTTAAGAAATCATCAAAAAGATAGTTGGGTCGGTGATTTCCCAAGTTATGGAGGTGCCGCAAATGCTCCACTTCTTGGTGGTTATAATATGAAAGATTTTGAAGGATGGCAAGGTCGTAATGATTATGACGCATATATCAAAAATCTATATACGCATGATGTTTCTACAAAATTCATCCAGCATTTCAAGGTGACAAATTGGGTCAATGATCCTTTGAATAAGGATTCTGTATCTGATGCTTCCATCAACAATGGAAATGAACAAATCACACTACAAGATGATGCAGGTAATATCGTTGTGATCTCTAGAAAAACCAATGATACCTCAAGTGATGATTATCGTTATCGTACCATGACCCTAAATGGAAACATTATTTTAGAAGGTGTGGTATCTGCAGGAGATGGAAGTAAAAAAGGAAATGAAAGTTATTTAATTCCATGGAACTGGGATGCACAAAGCGGTGCTTTTGTAGACAGTAGGGATGAAAAGCTATATCACTGGAATACACTAGGTGGAGAAAGCAATTGGAAGCTTCCGGAAGATTGGAAGAACTTAACAAATGTGACTGTATATAAATTAACTGATTTAGGCAAAACCGAAAAACAAAAGGTTCAAGTCGTAGATGGAAGTATTACACTCCATGCAGAAGGAGAAACTCCATATGTAGTTTGTAAAGGGGAAGAACAGCAAATTGATATTACATGGAGCGAAGGAATGCACATTGTGGATGCGGGTTTCAATGGAGGATTAGCATCGCTAAAGGAAAATTGGGATATCCAAGGAACTGGAGAAGCGACCATTGCAAAGAGTCAGTACAGCAATCCGATGTTGAAGCTTTCTGGAGAAATTTCCACTACACAGACATTGAGCGATTTGAAAGCCGGTAAGCAATATGCGCTATATGTTGGAGTGGACAATCGAAGTGAAGGAAAAGCAAGTGCGATCGTTTCAGCAAATGGCAAAGTATTAGCTCAGAATTATACAGAAGAAAGTATCGCAAAGAACTATGTAAAGGCATATACACACAATACCAATTCTGCGACCGTAGATGGAAATAGTTATTTCCAAAACATGTATGTATTCTTTACGGCACCAAGTGATGGAAGTCAAGTAGCATTAACATTACAGCATAGTGGCGATGATAAGGATACTTATTTTGATGATATTCGTATCATAGAAAATAATTCAGATAATATCAAGCTAGATGAATCAGGTCATTTGATTTCCTTTACCAATGATTTCGAACAAAATGTACAAGGTATTTATCCATTCGTAGTCAGTGGGATTGAGGGTGTTGAAGATAATCGTACGCATTTATCTGAGAAACATGCTCCTTATACACAAGCTGGTTGGGATGTGAAAAAGATGGATGATGTCTTAGATGGTGATTGGTCTGTCAAGGTCAATGGGTTATCTGAAGCAAATACGTTAGTATATCAAACCATTCCACAAAATGTTCGTTTTGAACCGGGGGTAACTTATAAGATTCGATTTGATTATCAAGCAGGCTCAGATCATACGTATGCAATCGCAATTGGTCATGGAGAATATGGTTCCAGTGATATTACATTGTTGCCATTGAAAAAAGCTATGGGAACTACAAGCACTTATGAATTTGAATTAACGGGTGCATTAGAAAGTGATTCTTGGTTTGGGATTTATTCTACAGATCAAAAGGCAGATTATCAAGGACTTGATCCAAATAAAAAAGAAGATCAAAATCCGATTAATTTCGGTGGCTATAAAGATTTCGTTCTTGATAATTTAAGTATTGAAAAACAAGAAGAAACCATTGAAAAAGATGATGTAGTTGCCAAATTAGAAGAAATGAGTACAACATATCAAAGAAAAGATTATACCGCAACAACATGGAAGGTATACACAGAAACGATGATGCAAGTACGTGTATTACTGAATAAGGATATGAGCACAAAAGAAGATGTGGTACAGGCTCATCGCTTATTACGTGCATTGGAAGGTTATATGGAGACGGCATCAGGAAATGAAGCAAGTGCCGACTTTGATATAGATCAAGAAAACTATGAAGTATCTGCTGGAAGTGCACAAAGTGTATATGAAAATGAAGGACCGGTAGAGTTTGCACAGGATGGCAAAGATAATACTCATTGGCATACAAGCTGGTCAGATACCAACTTAGACGATGCATGGTATCAATTTGATCTAGCAGAGCCAACCACAGTGGATGGACTTCGTTATTTACCAAGATCAGGTGGAGTCGTAAATGGAAAGATCAAAGATTATGATTTGATATTGACAACTGAAGATGGAAAAGAAACCAAAGTGTCCGGTACGTTTGATACCACGACAAAATGGCAGAAGGTTTCATTGAAAGACCCAATAAAAAATGTCATCAGCGTGAGATTGAAAGTAAATTCTTCTATGGGACAATCAGATGGGGAAACAAATAAATTTGCTTCTGCTGCAGAATTGCGTATCACGACACCAAGAGATATCGAAGATACCGTACAAGTTGAAAAAGGAATGTTAGAACAGATATTCCATACCTTAAAAGATATAGATCAAGCGCTTTATACACCGGAAAGTTATGCATATCTAATGGAAAAGGCTACTGCTGCAAAGGCTGTTCTTGCCGATGAACATGCAACTCAATTTGATGTAGAGCTGGCTTTGGCAAATCTACAAGATGCAATCAAGGCATTGAAACTAAAAGACACCGAGGTGGATAAAACAAATCTTTATGAAGCAATCCAAAATGCAGAAAAAGTAGATACAAGCAAATACACCGTCGAAAGTGTTGATGCATTCCACAAAGCATTAGAGAAGGCAAAAGCAGTTTGGAAAGATCAGGATGCGAGCGAGGCTGATGTAAAAGATGCGCTGCTAGCTCTTACAAAAGCTCAAGGTGATTTGATTTTAAAAGGGGAAGAACAAACCAAAGTAGATAAAACTGCGTTGATGCAAAAACTACAAGTTGCGTTAACAAAGAATCAAAAAGATTATACAGCAGAAAGTTTCCAGAACTTGCTTGATGCCATTAAGAAAGCAGAAGATGTGCTTGCTAATGAAGAAGCAACACAAGAACAAATCAATCAAGCATATATGACGTTAGATCAAGCCATCAATGCATTGGTTCCAGAAAAACAGTCAGGAACAGATGGTAAACCAGGAGCAGATGGAAACCCAGGTACTGATGGAAAACCGGGAACAGATCATGTAGAAACAGGAGATACTACACAAGTAGGATGGTTGTTGAGTCTTGCCATCTTATCCGGAGGTGCTATTCTCATTCTTGTAAAGAGAAAAAGAAAAGCAGAATAACAATGAAAAGAGTCCATTCCTATGGGCTCTTTTATCATCTGCTTTAGTATATAACATATGGATATATTTATATTAAATTAGGACTGTCATAGAATTACCGATATCACAAAATTATCTTAGATATTCGACTTTCATCTTTTTTTTTAAACTTCTTAAGCAAAAATATCATTGTTATAAAATATAACATTTGGATATATATTGAATACTTCATTATCTTTTTTTTATTTATCACAATGTTATAATGCTATTGTGAAAGCGCTTCATAAAAGTTTTGGGGGATGTATAAAAACATGAGCGATTTGCTATTACAAAGCAAAAGCTAATGTTGAGAAAGGATAAAGAAATGAATATGAAGTTAAGTGCAAAAGAAATTTATTCCTATGGGCTTGGAGCTTTGGGAAAGGACATGGTATGTGGATTGATATTCACATATTGCATGATTTATTTTACAGATGTGTTAAAGCTTAGTGCCAGCTTTGTAGGTACCCTGTTTTTCTTTGCGAAGTTTTGGGATGCCGTCAATGATTTAGGAATGGGCATGATCGTAGATAATACCAAAACTAAGTGGGGGAAATTTCGACCATGGTTAGCCATCGGTACCTTGATCAATGCAGTTATATTTGTCTGCTTGTTTACTAATTTTCATTTAAGTGGCACTTCCTTATATATCTTTGCGGCAGTAATGTATATTTTATGGGGAATGACCTATACCATTATGGATATTCCATACTGGTCAATGCTTCCTAATCTTACCCAAGATCCTGTGCAACGAGATCGCCTGGCAGTAATACCAAGGATCTTTGCGTCTATTGGAGGAAGTCTTTTGGTAGGAGGCTTTGGGTTACAGATCATGGATGTATTGGGACAAGGAAATGCACAACAAGGGTATACTCGCTTTGCTTGGGTCATTGCCATTGTATTTGTGATAGGGATCGGTTTTACGGTATGCAATGTGAAAAGTGCAGATAAAACAACCAATGTGAAACAAGATAAAACTAGTTTTCGAAAAATGATCAAGATCATCAAAGAAAACGATCAATTACATGTTGCCATTGCAGTCATACTAACGTTCAATTTCGCAATGCAGATCATAACGGGTATTTCTACGTATTATTTCATTTATGTGGCAGGTAGTAAATCGATGTTCTCGGTATTTACAATGTTTGCGGGCTTTGCGGAAATTTTGGGACTGCTTCTTTTCCCGAAGATCGCCAAAAAAATCAGAAAAGATCAGGTTTATTTTTTCGCAAGTGGTATTCCGATCATCGGTTTGAGCATTCTTTTGATCACAGGATTTATTGCGCCACAAAATATGATACTGACCGCATTGTCAGGTATTGGTGTAAAATTTGGATCAGGACTTCAACTAGGTATCGTGACTGTTGTACTTGCGAATGTAGTAGACTATGGAGAATATAAATTCGGAACAAGAAATGAATCCATCACCTTTTCTATTCAGACATTGCTTGTGAAATTCACGAGTGCTTTGGGAGCATTATGTACAGGCTTTGCTTTAGATATCACAGGTTATTTACCAAATGCTACCCAAAGTATGGCCACCATACAAGGTATCCGCTTTTTAATGATCGGTATTCCTATGATCTTTGTTGTCCTATCCTATATCATATATAAAACGAAATTTCAACTTCATGGAGCCTATTATAATGATATTATGAAAGCTTTAAATCAACGTAAAAAGGAAATCACAGAGCAACCTAAGGAAGATATCTTAGAACAGAAAGCAGAACAAGTCATCACTATGCGAAGAGGAGAAACTTATGCCAATACAGTATCATGAAAATACAAGAACCTTTCATTTATATAATGATAATATCAGTTATATCTTTATGATATTAAAAAATGAACAACTAACACAACTTTATTATGGAAAACGATTAAAGGATAAAGCAGACTTTCATTATCTATTAGAGCTAAGACAACGACCGATGTCACCTTGTAGTTTTGAACATGATCTAACCTTTTCCATGGAACATATACGTCAGGAATATCCAAGTTACGGTCATGGAGATATGCGACATCCTGCTTATGAAATATTAAGTAACAATGGAAGTAGAATATCAGAGTTTACTTATGTGTCCCATCATATTATAAAAGGAAAGCCGACCTTAGAAGGCTTACCAGCAACTTATTGTGAGAAACAAGATGAAGCGGATACGTTACAGATCATGCTTCATGACGATGTCTTAGATATGGATATGGTGTTATCTTATACGATCTTTACCCATGTCGCAGCTATCGCAAGAAATACTAAATTTATAACCAATTCGCAATCAGCGATTTTGACCAATGCAATGAGCATGAGCGTAGATCTGCCTGATAGTGAATACGAAATGATAGAATTAACAGGGGCATGGTCAAGAGAGCGAGAAATTAAAGAACGTATGCTGGAACATGGAATGCAATCGATTTATAGTATGCGTGGTTGTAGTTCTAATAATTATAATCCATTTCTTGCTTTAAAAAGGAAAGAAACAACAGAAGAACACGGAGAGGTTTATGGTTTCAGTCTTGTGTACAGTGGCAATTTTTTGGCAAGTGTAGAAGTCGATACTTACGAAGTTGCACGTATTCGTATGGGAATCCATCCTGATACCTTCCATTGGCCATTATCACAACATGACAGTTTTCAAACACCAGAGGTCATCATGGTGTATACGGATCAAGGTATGAATGCAATGAGTCAAGTCTACCATGAACTTTATCAAAAACGACTTGCTCGAGGAATGTGGAGAGATCGAGTCAGACCAATCCTTATCAATAATTGGGAGGCTACTTATTTTGATTTTAATGAACAAAAAATATTGAATATCGCACAGACAGCGAAACAACTTGGCATAGAATTGTTTGTATTAGATGATGGATGGTTTGGAAATAGAAATGATGATCATGCAGGATTGGGAGATTGGTACCCTAATCTTACAAAATTACCAAATGGGATCAAGGGTCTGTCTGAAAAGATTGAAGCAATAGGACTTTCTTTCGGTCTTTGGTTTGAACCAGAAATGGTAAATAAGGATAGTGATCTCTATCGTTTACACCCGGATTGGATCTTACAAACACCACAACGAAACAGTTGTCATGGAAGAAATCAATATGTGTTAGATTTCTCTAGAAAAGAGGTTGTGGATGGAATCTATCAACAAATGTATCAGGTTTTATCCCAGGCTAAAATATCTTATGTGAAATGGGATATGAATCGTTGTATGAGTGAGGTATATTCCAATGGTTGCGACGCTGAGCATCAAGGCTGTGTGATGCATCGCTATATTCTTGGTGTTTATGAATTATATGAACGTTTGATTCATGACTTTCCTCATATACTATTCGAATCTTGTGCAAGTGGAGGAGCACGCTTTGATCCGGGTATGTTATATTATGCCCCACAATGTTGGACAAGTGATGATACAGATGCATTAGAACGTATAAAAATTCAATATGGAACAAGCATGGTTTATCCTATCAGCTCCATTGGTTCTCATGTATCCGCAACACCAAATCATCAACTACTAAGAAACACACCAATTGAAACCAGAGCTAATGTTGCTTATTTCGGTACCTTTGGTTATGAGTTATATCTGAACCAATTAAGCAAAGAAGAACAGGATAAAGTAAAAGAACAGATCAAGTTTATGAAACAGCATAGAAAGCTGATTCAATTTGGAACCTTCTATCGTCTACAAAGTCCATTTAAACACAATGTTAGTGCATGGATGGTAGTATCAAAAGATCAAACAGAAGCCATTGTTGGATATTATAGAACTCTACAAGGTGTCAATGGTGCTTATGAAAGAATTCGTTTACAGGGTTTATGCCCTGATTGGAATTACCATGTATCCATAGAGGATCATGAACATTATGGTGATGAGCTAATGCAATATGGATTGATCACCAGTGGCTCATTCTCAGGAGAAAATAAAGAAAAATACAATGGAAGTAATGGAGATTATCAATCTAAACTATATCATCTAAAAGTAATAGAAGCATAAAAACCAGGCGTAATTGCCTGGTTTTATAATCTTTCATCTTTATGTGGATCCTCACTTCTTATCTCATTTTTACCGATTCGTTTCTCTTTACGATAGGTGCTTGGTGATATTCCGGTCACCTTGTGATAGGCCTTAGAAAAAGCCAATTGATTAGCATAACCACAAGAATAAGAGATAGAGTTGATAGGAAGATCGGTTTTGGTCAATAGATCATTTGCTTTGGTGATACGAAATTTCAATAAAAACTGTTGTGGTGACATATGCAGTTGTTTTTGAAAGATAGAAGATAAATAAGAACGATGGAGTCCTACATAATCTGCAATATCATTAACAGTTATAAAATTTTGATAATTTTTCTGAATAAATTCAATTGCTTTATTGACATGAATATTTTCGCTACTAATTTCTGTTTTATATTCAATGTTTGCACTTGCACTTAAATAAGAGAAAAATTCAAAGAGCTTTCCTTGTATATATAACTCATTACTATAACTCAAAGTATTGTGCGTAATCATGCTATCGATCATAGTAGAAAGTATTTCTATTTCATCACAATGAGTTTTCAAATGATCTTTATCCAATCCACAACGCTTAAGATAGGTTTCTGCCTTCAAACCATCAAAGCCAATCCAAACATACGTCCAAGGATCTTCTTCATCTGCTTGATAGAACGTGACCTCTCCTGGTAGGATCAAGAAAGCATCACCTTGTTCTATTTTATAATTTCTTTGTTTGGCAAAATAAGTGCCTTTTCCCTTAATACAATAATGAATCAAAAAATTATCTCGTACGGCAGGTCCATAGGAATATAAGGAAGGGCATTCTTGTTTCCCACAATAAAGTAAATAAAAATCAGTAAAGGCATCATTTTTGATTTCAAGACTAGAATACATGCTATCACCTCGTTAACTATATTATACATAAGTTGAAGCTATGAAAGAAATAGTTTTGTCATAATTATTGAATTTTTAAACTTGTGTAAGCGATTCGCAAAGACAGTAAAAAAAGGGAATTCCTATTTTATAATAAAAAAGTCTATTAAAGTCTTGCAAAAAAAGGTAATAGACATTAAAATAGTAACTGTTATATGTTTGTGATGCTTTTTTATTTATATATATTTATTTACAATC
>NZ_JBEQZJ010000063.1:0-14354 GCF_045223415.1 Hoskinsella mucinilytica
GATTTTCCCTTCTTTTCTTCCTCTTCTTTTCCCTTCGATAAGTCCTTCTTTTCTGCCTTCCATGATTCCTTCTTCAAGCACTCCTTGACTAAAATTACACATATTTTCAACCTCCTCTTCTATGGTTCGTGTTAATTTGATTCTATATTCTCTTAGATATTGTTTCTTTTCTTCTGCTGGCATTTGGGATTGAAACAAAATACATTAGTTTCTGTAGACTTTGTTCCTTGTTCTCATAATCATATGTCTTTGCTGGATAGATGATAACTACATGGATGAGATCATAATCCTTTTCAGGTTCCTCACACAGTTGTCCATTTCGCTCTTTTACTAGATAATAATGGTCTATCACATTATCTAGTTTTTTACTATGGTTCAAACAGATCCAGATAGAATACGATTTATTGAGATCATCAAATTTTGACTTTTCAAATCCTCCTGGTGCATTCTTTTGTCCTGCTACGATTCTACAATCATAATAGACACATCGCTTAGGTAAGTGATATATAAGATTGTCTGTATTCTGAGCTTCTACATTGATCATTAATCCTATATACTCATCTTTACTTCCTTCTTTGGGAGCATATGCTTGAAATAAGATATCATAGCGAATCATTGAACCACTAATTTTTTTCATCTTCAACATTTAATCCTACTATTTTATCATTTCCATTTCTTTTCGCTTCTAAACCAGGTGTTCCTTCCATATACTTTACAATTTCATCTAATTCCATACTTTGATATTCACTGATACATGATTTCATAATATATGCCAATATCTGCTTATTACTTAATATCTTCTTACAATAGTTGTCATAAGCTTTTTCTAGTTGTCTTTCATCGATAGCTGAAGCTATCTCAAGATTTTCTTCCATTTTCAGTTCTCCTTTATTGCGATTTACTCGCTATAATGGTTAAAACTAATCAAATCTATAATATTCTTTTAAGATTCCTGATAAATGGAAATATTCTTACATGGAAATAACCATGTATAACTTTTACAACTATATTATACTTAATTATCTTTAAATGTAAAGAGTGAATTAAAAAAATTAAGACTGATTTGTCTTATTCTCTTGCATTATTTTTAATCAGATAACCTATACCATAACAGGTAGAAGCATATACTAAGCAAGGTACTGCAGCCGCAAGAAATGCTTGAAGGCAATAGCTCCATTGTGCTGCCATTGTCGTATTGTAATTTTCACAATATGCTCCTAATTGTTGATAAGTTACCACTAATGTATATCCTAAATATAATACCAACAACACCGTTAATACATAAAATACCATATATATGTTCTTGTTGTTGTTACTGCTTTTGTCGTTTTTTTTCATAATTGCCTCTTTCCTTATTACTCTTTTTTATCTAGTTTGTATTTTTGTACCCAGTTATCAAATAACTCTTCATTTAACTTTTGTGATTGGTTGATACCATTGATACATTTTCCATCTTTTGCGTAAAAAATACCTGGAGTAGAATCAAAATTTGGAAAATATGTCTGAATCAACGCTCTGTTTACACTAGGTAATTCTTTTTCCTCATCTAAAGGAACCTCATAAATCACAACGTGATGATTCTTTCGATAAGATTCAAACATTTCATGAAATTCAGCACAATAGCCACATGTTGACTGTGTAAATACTATAACAAATTCCTTTTGTTCCTTCATCATGGTTTCCATATCTGACAAAGAAATCAATTTTATTTCACCTGCTGATGTATCTCTTTCATAACCTGTACAACCACATAATAAAAAAGTAATCATTAGAAAAACACTGCATATTCTTTTCATAATGACCTCCAATTTGTTGTTTTTTTGTTACCGCATGTTTATGATACCTTATATTTTCATAAATTACAAGACAGAAAAAAAGACTCTTCCTAGAATTCATAATTCTTCTATGGAACAGCCTTTTTCCTTACATCATCTTATTTGCCAAATGTTTTGATTAATTTGATTGCTGTCTTTAATACTTTTTCGCCATCCATCATACCATAAGCAGCGGTATCAATAACTGCAACTGGTGTAATTTCACCAAATTTTTTGTTTGTTTCCTCAAACAGGTATTTTACCTGAGGACCTAACAAAATGCAGTCAGGATGTAATTCATCCACGATATCCTGAATTTTCGCATGTGAAAATGCCTTTACCTCTACTGGCAAATTGTGAGCATCTCCAACTTCTTGCATTTTCTGAGCTAGCATACTTGTTGACATTCCAGCGCTACAAAATAAATAGATTCTTTTCATTGTAAATCTCTCCTCTCTTGTTATTTTATTACTTACTCTTTTCCAGAGCTGTAATCCGTTCATAGTTTTCAATCATTTCTTCTGCTATGATTTTAAATGCCTCAGCGCTCATTAGCTGATCTTCTGCATGAATCAACAATAAACAAGGTTCTACCTTTTCGCCACTTGCTTCCTGTTGAATCATTTTTGCATGAGCCTCATGACCTGTAAGAAAGCTTTGCTCTCCTTCTGCTACCATGTCTCTTGCTTGTTCAAAATTTCCTTTTTTTGCTTCCTGAATTGCCTCAATATAGCTGGAACGCGCCATTCCAACCGCAGAGATGATTTGAAAACACTGCAGTTCTAAACCTTCCATATGCACCCTCCTTAAATCGGTGACTCCTACCACGCACTATTATTATACTTTACAAAATTTATAATTGTTTTTAACACGACTTCCTAGCCATTAGGAAAAATCTTATGATAGCCTTATGATGCTATTACTTCCTAATCTACTAGGAAAACAATTTGTACGCAGTTGTATCTTTCATTCACTATAATGAAGACATAAGGAAAGAAGGTAATGAAATGTTAGAACATACTTGGTCATTAGATGCCTTATATAAAGGTTTTGATGATGACAAATTTCAAAACGATTTACAGGATCTACATCTATTATACGACACTTTTACTCATTTTTGTGAGAAATTGTCTACATATGATGAACAAATTAAAGTAATTAAAAGCGTAAAGCTATTAGAAAAGGAATATGACTTATCTTATCGATTACGTTTGTATTGCATTTTACGTCAATCAGTTGATACTTCAGATAAAGAAACACTTGGTTATTTAAATATTGTGAATAGCCGTATATCAAGCTTTTCTTTATATAAAGCACAATTAAAGGATGTTATTGCACATAGTGAACACCTTGATGAAATCATAGAGGGAAATGATTGGTTAAAGGGGTACTCTTTTATCCTTCATGAAATGAAAGATAAAGCAAGTCATGCATTGAGTAGTGAAGCAGAAGGTATTTTATCAAATGTAAATCAAACAAGCGTAAAAGCTTTTTCGGATATGTATTATCATTTAACATCACATGTCAGTGTGGAATGTCTAGGCAAAACCATGACATTAACTGAAGTTAAAAATCTATGTCACTCCACTAGTAAAGATATTCGTAAAGAAGCTTTTTTATGTGAAATGAAAGCTTATGAACAAATCAAAGAACCATTGGCATTCTCTGTCAACAATATCAAACGTCAACAAATGATGGAATCTCATTTACGAGGGTATCAAGATCCATTAGAAAAAATGCTGATCGATTCACGTATGCAAAGAGAAACATTAGATGCAATGTATGGAGCTGTGGATAAATATCTTCCGAAGTTCCATGAATATCTGCGTACGAAAGCAAGTATGCTTGGTTATGATAACGGACTCCCTTGGTATGATATTTATGCTACCATCGGAGATGGAGATATGACCTTTACCATAGATGATTGTGAAGCATATATCCTGAAACACTTCAAAAACTTCTCTCAGGATTTATATGAGATGACAAAACAAGCAATGGAAGAACATTGGATTGATTATCCAAGTCATGCCGGAAAACAAAGCGGTGCTTTCTGTAAAAATCTAGGTTGGATCAAACAAAGTCGCATCATTACCAATTATTCCGATACTTTAAGTGATGTGATTACTGTAGCACACGAATTAGGTCATGCCTATCATGGAATGATGATCGAAGATCAACAGCCTTTAAATCGTGAATACTGTATGCCATTAGCAGAAACAGCTTCCACCTTTAACGAAAACATTATGTACAACGCCTTGATTCATGATGCAGATGAAAAAAACAAATTATTCTTAATGGATACTCAACTTGCGGCATTATGTCAAAACATTTGTGATATTTATACTCGATTCACCTTTGAAAAATCTATTTTCGATCATTGTGAAGACCGCTTCATGTTCGCAAATGATTTGGAGAATCTTATGCTTGATGCAGAGAAAAAATGCTTTGGAAATGGTATGGATCATGATTGGTTACACCCATTCCGTTGGATTACGAAAGTACATTACTATATTCCGGATATTGCCTATTATAACTTTCCATATACCTTTGGTGCTTTATTCTCACGTGGTTTATATGCAATGTATGAAAAGGAAGGAGCTTCTTTCTTACCGAAATATCGTGCCTTGTTAAAAGCTTCTACAACTAACACTGTTGAGGATACTGCTATGGTTGCAGGAATTGATTTAACAAAACCGGATTTCTGGGAAGCTTCTTTACAATCCATCACCAATCAAATGGATCAATTCTTAGATCTTGTAAAGGGGATAAAGCAATGATACCATTTTTCAATCTACATGATGATATCGGCACAGATATCTTTGATCATAGAGATAGTGAACCAGAGCGTTTAGATACTTATCATTATCCTAAAATGAAACAAGGTGGCATCGATACGACAGCATTTGTTTGTTGTTTTTCAAGCCAGGAAACAACTTGGCAAGATATGGTGGATCAAATCCTTTATGTCAATCAAAAAATACAAGAAAGCAAACATTTTGCATTTGACTATTCCAAAGATATCCGTGTATTCCTTGCGGTAGAAGGAATGTGTGGTATCAAAGATCAGGCAAAAGAAAAAATACACTGGCTTTATGAACATAATGTACGTTGTGGAAGTCTTTGTTGGAATGATCGTAATGCTCTTGCTTGTGGCGCAAAGAGTGGTAATATGCCTTTAACTCCCCTTGGTATAGAATGTATTCAAGCCATGAATGAAGTACATATGGCAGTGGATATCAGTCACTCTTGTGAATGGAATACATACGATATGCAAAGAATCTCAACAACGCCAATCATTGCAACTCATAGCAATGTTCGTGGTTTGTTCAATCACTATCGCCATTTAAGTGATCCTCAAATTCAAATGATCATGGAAAAAGGTGGTATCATAGGATGCATTCCAGTGCGTTGGTTTGTCACAAGAGATGAAAGCAAACAGACCTTAGATGAATTTATCAACGTGATTGATTATTTAAAAGAACGCTATGGCACCAAGCAAATCGCAATAGGTTTTGATTTCATGGATTATATGGATGATTCAAGTTGTATGGTAAAGGACTTAGATAGTGTTGCTCATATACAAAACCTAGCTCTTCGCTTAATGGAAAGAGGTTATAGTGAAGAAGAAACTAGTGATATTTGCTTTCATAATGCCAATCGTTTTATGAGCTCTTATTTGGTCTATGGATAGAAAAGACTTTAGATAAAAGGTACCAACCTAAATGAGTGAGGGTACCTTTTTGATTATTATCTAACATATCAAATTGATATTATCGTCACATATGAAAAAGAGAGAAGTATTTAACACGGGTATCGGATTATTTTTCATAAACCGCTGATTTATTTTGTTACACAAATTTGCTTCATATAAATTCCTATATGATTCCTTACAATCACTTGAAAGAATTCCTGTTTCTATATGGTATGCTTTATTGATATTTTCTCTTACTAAATAGTCTAATAGAGTTTTCGTATACTTTCTAATATCTGCGATTACGCTCTCATTACCTACGATCTGTTTATATTGGCTACCATTTTCCGTTATTAAATCAGATAATTTATAATAACAATTAAAATAATCAGAATCAGGAATTGATTAGGATTTGTTTTGTTTCTCTCTGGTTATATCAATGCGTGGGTTTACCAAATCATATTTCTTAGCAATATCCGAAAAATTTTTGATCATATAATAATAGGCTTAACTAGAATATTGGTGTGATAACTAAAAGTAATTAAAAAGCTAAAGCGAATATATCCTCGGTTGCTAGCTGACGGATAAAGAAGTAACTGACACGATTTCTGAGTCTGCATATCAAATCCAATAGACGTTCCTGCTTATCGTAATCTTTGTATTCTTTCTGAATCACAAAAAGAGCAGCATATCGATTTATATATTTACTTGCTACACCTCTATATTTTGTGTATTGCTGTTGAATTTGGTTATGAAAACTATTCACATTATTTAAGTGATTCACTTTATCATATTCTTCTTTTGACTTAACTACTTTTGTAGTACAGTTTTTTTCTTCCAATAGTTTATGATAACTAGCAAGTCCATCTGTCCACACATAACTATCCATTTCCATGTGTTCGGATAGATTCATGATATCTTCTGAACTTGGTCTAGACATATTAAAAGCATGCAGAAACGCAGTTCCTCCTCTCTCTACTCCGGTTAAAAGGCATAGCTGTTCATCAGATATTCCCCTTTTGATGGCTGGCATACCGCTATGTTTACTTTTAACCCCTTCGATTTTACAGCCTTTATGATTACGAGGGAAGTATTTTTCATCCAGTTCAACATTATCGGCTAGAGTATATGGGCACCACCATTTCTTCCAGTACATGCAAAAATTTATGACGCATATTAAATACTGTGCATTCATGAACCTTGAGCTTCTTGGCAGACTCCCTAAGAGATACTCCATCAAGAGTATCGGTTATAAGCGTATTCCATTTATCTTGAGATTGATGAGAATAAAAGGTCAGTTGGCCATGGTCAACAACAAAGCGCTTCCCACAGTGCTTGCACTGTAATAACGGTTTACCAGAATTCGCTCTGCCATTCTTACGAAGATTTGGATGTGAGATACCACATTTAGGACACACATTGAAATGATAGGTTTCTGAAGCTACATTGATTTTGAGATAGTCTTCTACCTGGACGTTTATACTCTGGATTTGATAATCGTACAATTTGTCTAGAATTTCAGGATATAGTATTTTTTGTTCTTTCATAAAGGTCCCCTCCTTCACCTTTATGATAGCACCCATTCTTACACTATTCATGTAAGAATAAAAAAATCACACCAATTTTTTAGTTAAGCCTAATAATAAAAGCCATGAGGGTCCTTACATGTTCCTATCATAATTTTCAATATACCATGTGGATCTTGAATCGGAACTCTTAAATGATGCAAATACTTTAAAATGTTTAGAACATGATCCTCATCACAACTTTCTATTTCAAAATCACCTTGTGAGCTTACAATATGCAAAACCACATGGAATTGCTGACCTACGATTCCCAGATTTACGATACGCATTGCAGCCGATACTTCCACTTCTTTGATTTCCTGATATGCGATCGTTAAATATGGTGCTTTTCCTCTATAATCATATATGATCATTTCTTGGTCATCATATAAAATTCTGGTCATTAACAAATAACGAAACGTATTAGCTGCAAATTGAATCACAACAGGAGTAGCATAAAGGCGATGTTCCCCTTTTGGTATGATATTGGCATATATGATATACTTTTTTGCAAGTCTAATGAAATCAGTTGTTTTCATATCGTACTTCCTCCTCTTTTCTATGGATATAGGTATCCATATTAATATCATTTTGTATCAAACAAAGTTGCAATTGATAAGGGTCATGGAACTGATGAATACGACTGGATAACAATAACAATAGATATTTCAGATTTTGTTTGGATAACTCACTTGGTTGAATGAATAAAACTTCTCTATTTGAAAATATAAGTTGTAACTGATATTCATTATGTTGGTTCTTACCCGCCACTTCATAAGTTAATTCACATGAAGTGAAATCTCGGTATGCATAATATTTTTTTTCAGGTGGTTTATTTCTGAATACGTACCAATACATTTGATTCGGATAATGATATTTCGTAAAGCCATGTTCATCAAATACGATACAATCCTTGCTCTCTTGATGCTGTTTATAGAAATAAACACAAGGAAGTCCTATCAGCCAAAGTAAACCATAGCCTATGGAACCTAAATACTCGTTTTCAACCATTGAAGAAATATATAAAGTAAATAGACCTCCCATGACAATGAACATGATAGAAGAAGCAACTAGCCTTTGTCGAATGGTACTTTTTGTTGAAATAGATCCACAGCAAATTTGTTTCATAGGACATGTCTCCTTTCATCCAACATTGCAAGTAGTTGTTTTTTTCTTCTCCTGCTTAAGGGAAATACCGTTTGATTTATCATGATGACACGATCATTTTGTACCATATCAAGATAGGAGACATGAATGATGGTTTGACGATTGATAGAAATAAACTCATTGGTAAGAAGTTTTGCTATCTTTTCTAATGAAGTAAATTGTGTCAACATTCTTTGATCCTTTAATAATAGATAAACAAAGCCATCTTCATACATACAGGCGTAAATATCTTTATATTTGATATATTGCTTTCCTTGTGCATGATGAATACAGATGGATGTGACATTCATTAAGTAAGAATGAATACTTCTTAAACAGGAAGGAAGTCGTTCGACAAGCTGTTCATGCAAAATATACTGATAAACGTATAAGCCCATAATTTCCAATAGCTGATCACTATGATCTGCTAGCAATATTAAAATTGTTTTTTCATTCAATTTTTTTAGGCTTTCAATGATATCTTTTCGTTTATGAGAGGAATTAGATAAATCAACGATCATAATATCTGTGATTTTTCGCTCTACGATCCTAAAATCTTCTTCTTTAGAGATGATATCTTCTATGGTGTGCATTCGGGCGATATCATCACACCATATCGTAATTTCAAACATGCTCTCCCTCCTTCCTACTTAAAGTATATCAGAAAAATACGAGGTTACCCAAAAACTATATGGAACGGCTGTTTTTTAAGGATGAGCGGTAAAAAAACAACAGCATAAAGCCATTGTTTTGTTTACTGTATATTAGCGTATTTGTTGGTTCATTTCTTTGATTTTATCCCAATTGACACGGCGACAGAATTCAGCGATTGCTTCCACTGTTTGTACATAGTCCTTACGATGAATAAGTAAGCGATGGGAATGCATGTATCTTGTTGGAATACTTAACGTCATTGTTATGATACCATCAAATGCTTTATGAATATTATCTGCATCTGTTCCCCCTACGGTCATCATATCATAATTAATATCAAGATTTAAATCACGACAGATTTCTTCCATTTCATGAAGCAATGCTTTGTGTCCGATAATACCTGCATCCATCACACTCAACACTACACCACCACCAAGTTTGATATCCCCTTGATCTGCAGGAGTGTCCATCGCTGTAGTTACATCTAATGCGATAGCAACATCTGGATGAATGAAATTAGCAGCTGTTCTTGCGCCACGTAGACCTACTTCTTCTTGTACGGTACCAACTGCATACACGTTAGCAACATGATCATCCTTTTGAATACGATACAACACATCCGCAGCTAATGCAGCACATAAACGATCATCCCATGCCTTACCCATTAGATAATTAGGATTGTTCATGACTTCAAATTTAGTATCGGGAGTAATCATATCTCCGATTTGAATACCCAGCTCTAGAATTTCTTCTCTACTATCAACACCCATATCTAAGAACATATCTACAGGTTTGATTACTCTTTCTTTTACATCTTTAGGAAGTCCATGGGGTGCACTAGAACCTACGACACCATGATAACGTTTCCCTTCTTTGGTTGTCACATATAAAGTCTGTGCCGGTAATACGTGTCCCCACCAGCCACCAACAGGTAACATTCTGATAAAGCCGTTTTTATCGATTTCTCTTACCATAAAACCAACCTCATCCATATGTCCGCAAATCATGACCTTAGGTCCATCCTCATGGCCTTTTTGAAGACCAACAATAGAACCGATATTATCATAGGTGATTTCATCAGTTACCGGTTCTAACCACTTTTTCATGATACGACTAACTTCTTTTTCACATCCAGAAATACCATGTGCCTCGCTAAGCTCAGCAATCATTTCCAGATTCATTTCTCCATAAGCTTCTTTCATGCTATCACCTCTTAACGGTTTTCTGCTTTGAAGGCATTGATTTTTTCTTCATTCAAAGATGTTATAATGGAAAGAACTGCTGTTTTTGCGGCTGTATAATCACGTACATCAATGATAGAGTTTCCAGTATGTACATTTCTACCACAGATACAAGCACTTAAGGTAGGGCATCCGGCAAATAATTTATGAACCCATGCTGCATCTGTTTGTCCCATATTATAGAAGTATTGATAAGGCAATTCTTCTTTTTCACATGTTTCTACTAAGGTATCTAATAACATACGATTTGGCATCATACCTTTATCATAATAACGTACCAATACACCTTTTCCAATCTGTCCTACTGCATTATCTTTTCCAGTTACATCATTAGCAAAAGAGCAGTCCATTACAATTCCCATATCCGGATGAATCAAGCCAGTAGCTGTAGTTCCTCCACGCATACCGACTTCTTCTTGTACAGTAGCACCGATATATAGATCTACATCTAGTTCTACATCTTTTAAAGCCTGTAGTAATTCGATTGCCATGATACAACCATAACGATCATCCCATGCCTTAGATAGGATTCTTTCTCCATGAGATAATACTGTGAATGGCCCATCCAATACTGCACTATCGCCAACATGAATTCCCATTTCTTCTACCATTGCAGGGTTTTCAGCTCCAAAATCAATCAACATTTTTTTCGTATCACAAGCTTTGATATCATCATTATCCGCTACGATGGTACCAAAATATTCTGAACCATTGGATGCTTTTACTCTTACTCTTTGTGCATGTAGACTTTGGGCATCAATTCCTCCAATTGTGATAAATCCAACAAGCCCATTCTTCTTGATGCTGGTGATCATAAAACCAACTTCATCCATATGTCCACATACCATAACTCTAGGTGCATGCTCTTTTTTTGATTTCTTTACCGCAAAGATTGATCCCAGATTATCATAAATAATTTCATCTGCATAAGCTTCCATGTGTTTCTTCATTGCCTGTGAAACTGCTTTTTCATCCCCTGCAATCCCGATCAGTTGTGTCATTTCTTCCATCAAAGCAAGTGTTTGTTTTTCTAACATATAAGTTACCTTCTTTCCTTATTACATAGCTATTATAATGCTTTTTCTTACATCGTATTTGAAGTTTGTTTCCTAGTATCTAGGAAGAAGAAAACAGCGCTATCACACGCTGCTTCTTTTGTTAAAAAATGTAATCCTAGTGATATGCGTGTTCTGCGATAATAGCGCTTGTATCAGCTTTTTCAGCCAATGCTTTAGCTAATTCACACATAACGGTCAATGCCTGTGGAAGGCCAGTTCCACCTTTCTTTGGCATTTTAAGAATGGTTACTTTATCTTTGAATTCTTCGATTGCTGCACTACATTCTTCAGACATGATTGCAAATGCCGGAATAGGTAGGTGTTCATTGATCGTCAATGCTGTTTTTGCGGCCATTTTAGCATAGCTTCCATAATTGAAGCAAGGTCCGCAAATGACAACATCCGGATTGATTTTCTTTACCATTGCAGCGAATTTTTTTGCATTTGTTTCAGGATCAGCAGCGAATGTACCATCTCCACACCACAAAGTAGCACAAATCGTTCCACCCATATCCTTCATTGTTTTTTCAAACATGTTACATGAACCAATTGCCATTGGTTTTCCACCTAGTGCTAAATCAGGACTTTCTTTTCCACCAAGTCCAGCTTGTGTCTGATCAAATACCATCAATACTTTCATTTTTCCTGTTCTCCTTGTTCTTTTTTTCTTTTCTTCAAGAGGATCAATGCCTTTTTCAAAACTTTTTCACCATCCATCATACCATAATCATCCTGATCGATCAGCATGACAGGTGTATGCTCATCATATTTGTCCACAACCTGTTGAAACATGTATTTAACCTGTGGGCCTAACAGAATCACATCCGGATGCTTTTCATCTACGATCTTTTGGATCTTCTTATTGGAAAATGCTAAAATCTCAATTGGTAATAAATGGGTATTTGCAACTTCTTGCATCCTACTTGCCAATAGACTGGTAGACATTCCCTGATCACAAAACAGATAAATCCGTTTCACAAAAGGCACCTCCCTTTCTTTACAATACCATTATAGTCCTTTTTTCAGCTTTTCACTTCAATTCTATTTCCTAATACCTAGGAAGTAGTCATAACGCTACTATGATTGTATAACAAATGATCATCAAAAAACAAGTAAAAGAAAGACAGATAGAATACTTTACGTTTCCATCTGTCTATTGATCATAAATTTTAATACATGTTCATAAGTGATCGTTCCATTGTTTGCTTACTTCGCCCTTTAAGCTAAACATATAGGATCACAATCTGTATTCTTATCTCTTATAGATCATCTAAAGATAAGTCATCGAATGAGAAGTCTTCTTCTTCCTCTACATTCTCTGCTTCCTCTTCTTCTTTCAAATAAGTCTTGTCCAAAGCCTTGATGAATGGGAAATATACAACACATCCTAAGAAGAGTAGAATTAATTGCCATACTGAGGCAATCCAGCTTCCTGTTGATAACCAACCAGAGAAACCGATTGGTGTTGTCCAAGGAAGGTTAACACCAGTTGTTTTCGGAACGATACCAGCACTAACTACTAAATATGATAAGACTAGATTCATCATTGGAACCAAGATGAATGGAACGATAACAATAGGGTTTAATACGATAGGAAGACCGAAGATAATTGGTTCATTGATACCGAAGATACCTGGAACGATACTTAATTTTCCAAGTTTTGTGATACGTTCTGATTTACAGAACAGAAGCATACAAATGACAAGTGATAAGGTACTTCCTCCACCACCGAAGTTACAGAAGAAGTTGGAGAATGGATTGGTAAAGATATATGGTAGATCAGCATTAGGTACACCTGCTTCAAATGCCAACAACTGATCAGCTGTCAATACGTTACCAATGAAGTAAACAGAGTTCATAACTGCTGGTCCATTGATACCAAAGAACCATAAGAATGTACACATGAAGGAGTATAAAGCATTCGCTCCAAGCGTATCTCCCAATCCCTTCATAGGTGTCTGTAATACTGTAAATACAAATCCCTGTGCTGTTTCGAATGGTGTCATCTCAAATAAGATACGTACTAAGAAACATACGATCATAACGATTGCACTAGGAACCAAAGCAGCAAATGAATCAGCTACTGCAGGTGGAACACCTTTTGGCATTTTGATTGTCCATCCTTTTTTGTATACCCAGATGAACAACAATACACACAGAATAGAGCAAACCAGAGCCATAAAGATTCCATCTGGTCCAACATAATCAAATGATAAACCTGCGAATGCACTTTCTAATACAACTTGACCATCGTCATTTACTGCATCCAATACAGTAGGCATCATAATGAAGTAAGATACTAAAGCAACTGCAGCTCCCTGAATCTTATCTCCACCAAATTCTCTAGCCATTGCATAACCAGTACCTAAACAAGTCAATAAACCAGTACAGTTGAATGTTGCACGTGATACTGCCTTAAACCATTGTTCCCAACCGGAACCTAAGATTCCAGTCCAGAAGTCTGCCCATCCTGGAATTGGGAAGTTAGCAATCAGCAAGAAGATTGAACCAACGATCAATAATGGAGTAGCAATCAGGAAACCATCACGAATGGCGATCAATACACGATTTTTACTCAAAACATCGGACATTGGCATTAATAGCTTTTCTAGCTTGTCGAACATTTTATTTCCTCCTCTAAATTTTGTTTTTAAAAAATATATTTGGCGCGCGTTATATTTTTTACACTCTTATTATAAACAATCCTTACTTTCCTTGACATGAAAAACCTTTCCTAACTTATAGGAAATCATTTTTCCTACTCTCATAAAAATTAGGAAAGCATTATAGATAAAGGCTTATCTTTATATTAATAACTTTCTGTTTGATTATCTTTTTCCTAAGTAAAAGGAAATTAAGTCTTATTAAATGGCTTTTATTTCATCCTAATATAGATGGATTTCAGTTACCAGCTAGAGCATATCAAAAACTTCACAAGTTCCTATCATGAAAAAAGAGAATTCACTTTACACTTTGAATCCTCTTCGTTTGAGTATAGCTTATCTGTTTTGTTCAACGGCAATTTTCAATTCTTCGATAGTATCATAATCAAAGATGAAATCTGTGATATGATCTAATTGCACTTGATTCAATGTTTTTAACCATGTTGTTTCGTCTTTTCCGTATTTTTTCTTTATTTGATGCTTGATCAGACGATATTTTTCTTGTTGTTTCCCTTTCAACAA
>NZ_JBEQZJ010000064.1:0-13268 GCF_045223415.1 Hoskinsella mucinilytica
GATACGCTAATTTTCATTATTATGAAAAAAGAGAATCGTTTAATTATGATGTTATCAAGAGGGAAGGAAAATAAAATGAAATTATAGGTTATATTTTCCATGTTTGTAAAGATATTTAAACTGTAAAGTAAAGGTGAAAATATGATAGAAAATTCAAAAAAAATTTTAATTATTTCAAATTATGCGGATAAGCTCCATATAATGAGAAAGGAATTGATTAAAGATTTAATAGAAAGAAATTATAATGTAATATTAGCGGGTTCTGAATTAAAGGATGGTATAAATGTTGATTATTTCTCGGAAAGTATTATTTCACAATTTTTACCAATTAGTAGGTTTAACATAAATCCTTTGAAAGAAATCAAGGTCTTGCTCAGTATAAAAAAAATTTTAAAAAATATAAAACCGGATATTGTGTTAGTTTATGGAATTAAAATTATTCCATCTTGTGTTATAGGTTCTAGGATGGCAGGTATTAATTGTGTTTTTAGTTATATCAATGGTGCAGGAAGTTTATTTATTAAGGATTCATTGAAAATAAGATGTTTAAGATTGGTTGCATTTCCAATGATTAAATTATCACTTAGTTTGTCAACAAAGGTTTTTTTTCAAAATAATGATGATATTTTAGAATTCATAAATAAAAAATTGTTGAAAAAAAATAAGGGAATTGTAGTAAATGGCTCTGGTGTTAATATGAGTGAATATCCTCCAACTAAGGTTAAAGGGAAAACAACTTTTTCAATTATTGGTCGTCTAAGTGTTGAAAAGGGAATTCAAGAATTCATCAAGGCTGCAGAAATCGTAAAATCAAGATATCCAAATGTAAATTTTATCGTTGCAGGAAAGTTAGAAAGTGAAAGTTTAGGCGAAATGCTCAATAAAGCAATTAATGAGAATATCATTAGCTATTTAGGAGAAATTCAGAATAGTAATGAAGTTTTAAATGATACAACCGTATTTGTTTTACCTTCATATAGAGAAGGATTGCCAAGGGTTAATTTAGAAGCAATGTCTAAGAAAAGAGCTTTAATAACTACTGATACTATTGGGTGTAGAGATACAGTTATTGATGGATATAACGGATTTCTAGTACCTATAAAAAATGTGGATTTAATCGTTGAACGAATGATTGAGTTCATCAATGATAGTTCCTTAGCAATTAGAATGGGAGAGAATGGTTATAAATTATGTAAAGAGAAATTTGAAGTAAATAAAGTTAATTCGTTTTTGATAAAAAAAATGTGTAAGGAGTAGAAAATTATGATATATGAAGATTTATTAAACGGAAAAGCAAAGCTAAGTCTAGTTGGATTAGGTTATGTAGGAATGCCAATAGCAGTGGCGTTTTCTAAAAAAATTAAAGTTATTGGATTTGATGTTAATGAAGAGAAGATAGCATTATACAAATCTGGGATTGACCCAACTAAAGAAGTAGGTGATAACGTCATTCAATCTTGTAAAGTTGAATTTACCTCGGATTCAAATAAATTAAAAGAAGCAAAATTTCATATAATTGCAGTACCAACTCCAGTTTGTAAAGATCATACGCCTGATTTGAGTCCAGTTGAAGGAGCATGTGAAATAGTTGGAAACAATTTAACAAAAGGTTCTATAGTTGTTTTTGAATCAACAGTGTATCCAGGTGTAACGGAAGATATATGTATACCAATACTTGAAAAAAAGTCTGGCTTGAAATGTGGAGTCGATTTTAAAGTAGGATATTCACCTGAAAGAATAAATCCTGGGGATACAGAGCATAGATTAGAAACTATAGTTAAAATTGTTTCAGGTATGGATGAAGAAAGTTTAGAGGAAATAGCAAAAGTGTACGAATTAGTAGTAAAGGCAGGCGTACATAAAGCTGAATCAATAAAAATTGCTGAAGCAGCAAAAGTGATTGAGAATTCACAAAGGGACATTAATATAGCTTTTATGAATGAATTATCAATCATTTTCAATAAAATGGGAATTGATACAAAAGCTGTGTTAGAAGCCGCAGGAACTAAATGGAATTTTTTGAAATTCTATCCAGGATTAGTAGGAGGACATTGTATTGGAGTAGATCCTTATTATTTGACATATAAAGCTGAGCAAGAAGGTTATCATTCACAAATAATTTTATCTGGCAGAAGAATAAATGATGATATGGGAAAATTTGTTGCTGAATCAACTATTAAAACTATGATCAAAGCAAAACAAAGCATTAATAATGCAAAAATAGGAGTTTTAGGATTCACGTTTAAAGAAAATTGTCCAGATACTAGAAATACAAAAGTTATTGATATAATAAATGAATTAAAAGAATATGGAGTAGAAACAATTGTTGTAGATCCTATTGCAGATGGAAATGAAGCAAAAAGGCTGTATGGCATAGAATTTAAAGATATACAAGAACTAAAAAACCTAGATGCACTGATAATTGCTGTTAATCATGATGCATTTATGAATTTAAGTTCAAGAGATATTGAAAATATGCTTAATGCAAAAAAAGTGCTTATCGATGTAAAAGGTATTTTTGATAGAAAGAATTATGAAACACAAGGATTTAATTATTGGAGATTATAGAGAAAAAAAGGAGAAAAAATATGTCATATACAGATTTAGTATTTCCAAAAGGAAGTAGATTTCTAATTACAGGAGGAGCAGGTTTTATAGGTTCTAATCTTTGTGAAGCTATTTTGAATTTAGGTTATGATGTAGTATGTTTAGATAATTTATCCACTGGAAAGCAAGCTAATGTTAATATGTTTCTAGAGAATCCAAACTATACTTTTATAAAAGGAGATATAACAGATTTTGATACTTGCTATAACGCTTGTAATGGCATAGATTATGTTTTAAATCAAGCGGCTTGGGGTTCAGTTCCAAGAAGTATTGAAATGCCTTTATTTTACGAAAAAGTAAATATAGGGGGAACACTTAATATGATGGAAGCGGCTAGACAAAATAATGTAAAAAAATTTGTTTATGCATCAAGCTCTAGTGTATACGGCGATCATCCTGTATTACCTAAAACTGAAGGGCAAGAAGGCAATATATTAAGTCCGTATGCATTGACTAAAAAAGTTGATGAGGAGTATGGGAAGCTATATAAAAAACTTTATGATTTAGATACATATGGTTTAAGATATTTTAATGTATTTGGAAAGCGTCAAGATCCTAATGGGGTATATGCTGCAGTAATTCCAAAATTTATAAAACAACTTTTAAATAAGGATAAACCAGTAATAAATGGTGATGGTAAACAATCACGTGATTTTACTTATATAGAAAATGTAATTGAAGCAAATTTAAAAGCATGCTTAGCTTCTAGTGATGTAGCTGGCGAAAGTTTTAATATTGCTTATGGTGGTAGAGAGTACTTAATAGATATATATAATCATTTATGCAAAGTGCTAGATGTGAATATTGATCCTATTTTCGGTCCAGATAGAGCAGGGGATATTAAGCATTCAAATGCAAATATCGAAAAAGCAAGAAAAATGCTAGGATATGATCCTCAATATGATTTTGAAAAGGGAATACAACTAGCAATAGAGTGGTATAAGGAGAATCTGTAAATGTCAGTTGCAAAAAAAGTATATATCTATTTGCCTACTTTTATACAAAATTGTGGCGTTAGTATTTATGGTGCATATCAAAATAAGCAAAGATTTGGTAAAATATACAAGGATGAAATGAAAAGATTAAATGAATTAAATTATAGCGATTTGGAAACACAAAAAAAAATACAAGAACAAAGATTTTTAGAGCTTTTAGAATTTGCAGTATCAAAGAGCCACTTTTATAAAAATTTTTATAAAAACATAGATATTAATGCGATTAGAGGGATAAGCGACTTAGATAAATTACCTATCTTAGAAAAAGAAATTCTTAGGAAAAATATAAATGATTTTTATACAATTCCAATTCATAAAGGGATAAAAATGTTTACAGGTGGCACAACTGGGAAATCTCTAGAGGTTGTTTTTACAAAAGAAGATATGCAAAAAAGATATGCTTATTTACATACATGGGAAAAAAAACATGGAATACTGCCAGACATGAAAAGGGCGACTTTTAGTGGACGACAGATATTAAATAAAAATAAAGAAACCAAAATTTTTTGGAGATATAATAAATCAAGAAATCAAATGTTATACTCAACTTTTGATATGTTAAGAGAAAATCTTCCATATTATGTAGAAAGTCTTAATGAGTTTAAACCAGAAGTAATAAATGGTTTTGTTTCTTCTATATATGATTTAGCTTTATTTATAAAAGAAAATGATTGTAAGTTAACATTTACTCCTAAGGTAGTGTTTACAACATCTGAAACTTTGCTACCCTATCAAAAAAGAGAGATAGAGAACGTGTTTACTTGTCCTGTAAGAAATCAATATGGATCTTCAGAAGGCGCACCTTTTATAACAGAATGTAAAGAAGGTAAGTTACATTATAATATCGATACTGGTATTATTGAAGAATATCAAACTGATTATGGTACTGAGATGCTTGTTACATCTTTTACTACTCATGGGACACCATTAATTAGATATAGAATCGGAGATATGTGGAAACTTAGTCATGAAACATGTAATTGTGGATCATGTCATCCAATAGTTTCTTTTATTGAAGGAAGACAAGTTGATTTCTTATATGCAATTGATGGTTCTAAAGTTTCATTATCGCATTTAGCTGATGTAATCAAAGGTTTTCCTAATAGTATTGTAAATATGCAGTTTTGGCAAAATGATATTAATGCTATTGAAATACATTTAGTTATAGATAAAGAAAAGTTCAATAGAGATAAAGGAGAATCAGAAATAATAAAACAAATGAAATATAGATTCGGTAATGATATAAGAATATCATTTATTTATGTTGATATGATACCAAAAGAGAAAAGTGGGAAATATGCCCTTATTAAAAATAATGTGTTAAAAAAGTAATAAAATACTGAAAGGTTGTAATCAATTATGAAAATTGCATTGCTAGGTGATATGGCATTAATATCTAATTTTGACTTGACGAAAAACGATAAAAAATCAATAGAAGTTAATTTGTCTTTTTTAAAAGATAAATTAAATGAGTATGATTATGTTATAGCTAACTTAGAGACTCCTTTAACGAATAAAAGAAAGTCTTTAATGTGTAAATCTATGCATCTTAGGAGTGATCCTATAAATGTTGATATTTTGAAATATCTAAAGGTAAATGCAGTTTCAATTGCTAATAATCATATGTTAGATTTTGGAAAACAGGGGTTGTTAGATACTATAAAAATCTTAGAAGAAAATAATATTGAATGGTATGGAGCGTTTAATAAAAGTTTATTAAAGAAATTTAATGATGTTTCACTATCTTTATCTGGATATTGTTGTTATAGTACAAATGCAATTGGTATTGGCAAATATATTAATGAATTATCATTAAATAATTTATGTAAACAAATGGAATTTGATAAAAAAAATAATGCTATTTCATTACTTTCTTTGCACTGGGGTCTTGAACATACAAATTATCCTTCTTTTGACCAAATTAAGATAGTTCAGAAAATTAATAAATATAACGATTATATCATTCATGGTCACCATTCTCATACTATACAGGGATATCAAAGATCTGACAATAAAAAAATATGTTTTTATAGTTTGGGAAATGCAATATTTGATGATTGTATATCTATAAATGATAAGAAAAAAGTTGAATTAACTGATGAGAATAAAAAGACTTTTATAGCGGGTCTAAATATAGATAATGAAAAGATAAGGTTCAAAGGAATTGGTATACAATTCAATCAATATAAAGCAAGTCCATTTGATATAGATTATGAATTAAATAAATTAAGTAATTCATTAAAAGGTATTGAAAGAAAAGAGCAATATGTTGATATAGAGAATTTAAGAAACAAACAAATTTCAAAAACTATTGATAAAAAGTTTGGAAAAAAAGATTTAAAGTGGGTATTACAAAGACTAAATTATTATTCAATAGGTTCATTTCTCTTAGGAAAAATAAGAGTAGAAAAGTATAAGAAAATAATGGAGAAATTCAATGAACAATAAAACAATTATATATATGGGTAATTTTCAGATGTTTCCTCTAAATGCGGCTGGAAAAAGAGTATTAAACAATTCGAAATTACTTAAATCGATTGGATATAATGTTATTATAATTTCATGTGAGAAAGTTTCTGAACAAACAATTAAAGAAATAGATGGAATAAAAGTATATTCTGTTTCATATCCTCTCTCAACTAAAGAATGGTTGGAATATGAAAAGGTATATAAAAACATTATAACAATTTTTAATGAAATAGAATTAAAAAATGAAGTTTGTGCAATAATAAATTATGGGGCGCCAAGAATTTCTTTCTTTATGAAAAAAATTTTAAATTTTTGTAAGAAAAAAAACATAATTTGTATATCAGATTGTGTAGATTGGTTACATACGCCAAGAAACGGAAACGTTGTTTTTAGATTGGCAAAATGGGCAGATACAACATATCAAAAAAGATATATAAATAAAAAAATGGATGGAATGATTGTTATAAGTGAATTTTTAAAAAAATATTATGAACAAACAATTAAACATATTATTATTTTACCTCCTTTATCAGAGAAATGCTTTAATTCACTAAAACCAATTAATATAGATGAAAATGCTGTAAACATTTTGTATGCTGGTATACCTTTTAATACTAAAAAAATTATTAAAGATCCTATAGATATGAAGGACAGATTAGATTTAATAATAAAGTGTTTCGAAAAAATGACTGATATTAACTATAATCTCCACATCTATGGTTTAGAAAAAAAAGAAGTTATTTTCTCTATGCCAAGTCTAGAAAATACAATTAAAAAAATTGGTGAAAAAATACATTTTTATGGATTAAAAGATAATGATTTTATACTAAATGAAATAAGTAAATGTGATTATACAATATTGTTTAGAGATAAAAAAAGGGATACAACAGCTGGATTTCCTACAAAAGTTGCAGAAAGTATAACACAGGGTACTCCTGTTATCACAAATGATACAAGCGATATAAGAAATTATTTAGAAAAACAAGGTCTTGCTTTTTTTGTCAACGATATCAATGATGCAACTAATGAAGTAAAAAAAATCATAGAAAACAATAAAAGTCAAATTAATGATTTGAAAAATAAATGCAAAAGTTCGGGAATTTTTGAATATAGTTCATATCAACTTGAAATGAAAACCTTTATGTCAGAATTAAAAAAAGAAGGGAGTAAAATCCTATTATAATAGGATAGTAATAAATTATGAAACAGTTTAAGGATAAAATATTAATGATTACTGGAGGAACAGGCTCATTTGGAAACGCAGTGTTAAATCGATTTTTAAATACAGATATAAAAGAAATAAGAATCTTTTCGAGGGATGAATTAAAACAAGATAACATGCGTCATGAGTATCAAGCAAAATACCCTGAAGTTTCAGATAAATTAAAGTTCTATATTGGAGATGTTCGAGACATTAATTCAATTAAGAATGCAATGCACGGTGTCGATTACATTTTTCATGCTGCTGCGTTAAAACAAGTACCGAGTTGTGAATTCTTTCCAATAGAAGCAGTGAAGACAAATGTCTTAGGAACAGAAAATGTATTAACAGCAGCAATCGAATGTGGAGTTAGGAAAGTAGTATGCTTAAGTACAGACAAAGCAGCATATCCAGTAAATGCCATGGGCACTAGCAAGGCTATGATGGAAAAAGTAATCGTAGCAAAATCAAGAACGGTTGATCCAGAAAAAACAAGCATCATGTGTACAAGATATGGAAATGTATTAGCATCAAGAGGTTCGGTTATACCTCTTTTTATTTCGCAAATTAATGATGGAAAGCCTCTAACATTAACTGAACCAAGCATGACTCGCTTTGTAATGACTTTGGAAGAAGCGGTAGATCTAGTTCTATTTGCTTTTGAACATGGAACAAGTGGAGATATCTTTGTACAAAAAGCGCCAGCTTGTACAATTGATGTACTTGCTAAAGCGACTAAAGAATTATTTCATTCTGAAAATGAAATTAAAGTTATCGGTATTCGTCATGGAGAGAAAATGTATGAGACCTTGTTGACAGATGAAGAATGTGCTAATGCAATAGATCTAGGTGATTTCTATAGAGTACCAGCAGATAAACGAGATTTGAATTATGATAAATATTTTTCAGAAGGCGTAGAAAAAAGTCAATTATCTCAATTTAATTCTAACAATACTAGATTGATGACATTAGAACAAGTAAAAAATAAATTACGTGAAGTCCCTTTAGTTAGGGAAGAACTAAAAAAATGGGAGAATAAATAGTTATGAAAATTCTAGTTACTGGTGCAAAAGGCTTTGTTGGTAGAAATCTCGTTGAAACATTAAAAACAATTAGAGATGAAAAAAATAAAATGTTTTCTTTAACATCTAATCTTACATTATATGAGTATGATCTGAATAGCGCAAAAGAAAAACTGAAAGAGTTTTGTGCTGATTGTGATTTCATTGTTCATTTAGCAGGTGTAAATAGACCACAAACTCCTTCTGAATTTTATGAAGGAAATCTTGGCTTTACTGAGGCTCTTTGTTCCTATTTGAAAGAAGCAGGAAACAAGTGTCCTATTATGATTTCCTCTTCAATTCAGGCAGAAAGAGATAACGATTATGGGAAAAGCAAAAAAGCTGGGGAAGGTGCTTTATTATCTTTTGGGAAAGAAAATGGTAATCCTATTTATATTTATCGTTTTGCTAATCTGTTTGGCAAATGGTGTCGTCCTAATTACAATAGCGTAGTTGCAACATGGTGTCATAATATTGCTCATGGTCTAGATATTCAAATCAATGATCCATCAGTAACATTACCATTATGTTATATTGATGATGTTGTAGAGGAAATTATCCATTGTATTTGTGGTAATCCATATATTGTTGATGGTGTTCATTATGGCGTAGAAAAGGTATATGACTGTACCTTAGGAGATTTAGCAAATACAATCAAAAGCTTTAAAGAATCAAGAACAAGTCTTGAAGTAATTAATCAAGCAGATGAATTAACAAAGAAGCTTTATGCAACTTATCTAAGCTATCTTCCTGAAGATGCATTCAGCTATCCATTGAAAATGAATATCGATGAAAGAGGTAGCTTTACAGAATTCTTAAAGACAAAAGAATGTGGACAAGTTAGTGTGAATATATCCAAACCAGGAATTACAAAGGGAAATCATTGGCATCATACAAAGAATGAAAAGTTTCTTGTAGTCAGTGGAACAGGTCTGATTCAATTCAGAAAAATCGGTGAAGAAAAGATTATTGAATATCAAGTAAGTGGCGAAAAACTAGAAGTGGTAGACATTCCAACTGGTTATACGCACAACATTATCAACGTAGGGGATACAGATATGGTAACGATCATGTGGGCCAATGAAATGTTCGATCCTAATAAGCCGGATACTTATTTTGAAAAAATATTAATAAATTAAGGAGGATCTTATGTTTGAAATACCTGTAGTTCTATTCATATTCAAACGAGACACTGGGTTAAAAAAAATTATAGAACGTATAAAAATAGTTAAACCTAAAAAATTATATCTAATTGCGGATGGTCCAAGAAACTCTATTGAGGAAGAACAAACAAAAAAATGTAGAACTCTTATTGAATCTTTAATTGATTGGGATTGTGAAATAATAAAGAATTATGCAGAAACTAATAGAGGTGTTTATTCAAATATAGGAGAAGGAGCTAAATGGGTGTTATCAAAAGAAAAATGGGCTATATTTCTTGAAGATGATAATCTTCCAGAAGTTTCCTTTTTTAGTTATTGTAAGGAATTGTTAGAAAAATATGAAGAAAACGATAAAATATTATGGATTTGTGGAACCAATTATCTAGAAGAATATGAATCACAATTTAGTTATATGTTTACTAAACATTTATTGCCATGTGGTTGGGCATCTTGGTCTAATAAATTCTTGAAATATTATGATGGTTTATTATTAACATTGAATAACAAGGATGTTAATGAAAAATTTAGGTTAAGTTATAGTAATTCTGCATTGTATAAACAACAATTAAGATCAATAAAAAGGACTAAATACTTGTTATCTACAAACAAAAAAATTAGCTCTTGGGATTATCAAATGGTATTTTCAGTTAGGTCAAATGAAATGTATGGAATATCTCCTAAAGTTAACCTAATAGAAAATATAGGAGTTGATGCTTTTTCCGAACATGGGGGTAATTCAAAAAAGAATAAAAGAGTTAATCAGTTTTGTGGTATGAAATCAAAGGAAATTCAATTACCTTTAAAACACCCTTCTGAGATATCAATTGATGAAGAATATGAAAAAAGAATAGGAAAAATAATATTATACCCATTAAGTTCTAGGATAATGTTATTTTTTTCAAAATATATTAAAAAAATTCTTCGATTAAATGAATATGATAGTTTGCAACAGTTTTTAAAGGTGAGAAAATGATTTCATTAAATAAAACAATAAAAAAAGCTACTTGTTTTTTTATTGTTATTTCAGTAATCTTAAATAGTGGAAGTGCATTAAGTTTAATAGCACCATCATTCTGTTTTTATTTTCTATTTGCAACTTTTTGTGTTTTATTGTGTGTTTTTTTTAACAGAGTGAAAACTTCAAAATTGCACATAACGGACCTTAATATGAATATACTTATTCTTATATTTATCTCTATTTCTTCCTTGATTGTCAATAGTGATTATGCTTATTTATCATCTTTATTTAGATATTTAATTGTGATTTTAACGGCATATATAATAACAAGTATTTGGGATATTAAACATGTTTTAAAAGTCTATATCAGTGTAATATATTATATAAGTTTAATATCTTTAGTGTTTTATTGCCTTGGTTTGATTTTTCCTTTTTTTATAAGCTCATTTCCAACTATGAAAAGCGAGACAACAACTTATTATAGCATCTTAATTTATAATATAACTACATATTCTTTTAAACGTAATATGGGCATTTTTTGGGAGCCATCACTGTTTTCATCATTCTTGTGTTTAGCTATTTTTTTTCAGTATCATTTCTTTAGAAAAGATAGTAAAATTAAACTTATAGTATTAATAATTACTTTACTAACAACACAGTCAACAGGAGGTTATCTTTGTTTTCTTTTAATAGTCTTTTCATTTTTTTCGCAGGGTAAAAAAACGAAATACTATTTTCTATATAATTGTTTAATTATATTTGCTATTTTTTTCTTTATTTTAAATTGGAATAATATATTGGATTTTTTATATAAATTAAATCCTTTAGTTTTTCAGAAATTATTTGATAAAACTGATAATATATCATATTCAGCAAGAATGCTTTGCCCCACAATCAACTTAGAACTATTTTATTCAAATCCAATATTTGGTAACAGTATTGGAAATACAAATATGATGTTTTATTTTAAAACAAAAGGATTAGTATCGCAGACTTCTATGACAACTTACTATCTTGCAACTTTCGGTTTATTATCAATTATAACGCCAATTACTTTTGCTAAATCCGTATTTAAAAGAAAAAAATTTTCTGTTATAACAAGGATTATATTTGTTATTTCTTTTTTTATAATAATTAACAAAGAATCACATTTTTATTTTGTGATGACTTATATAATTATTTTTGTTTTTATGAATGATATTAAAGCGAGGAGGTCAAGGCATTAATGAAAAAAGATTCTACTTTATTTAGAAACATATTTGGTTCTTTCACTGTGAAAGGATTATCTATTATACTTAATTTTCTCACAATGCCTGCATACTTGAGTTATTTTGAAGATAAATCAATCTTAGGCTTATGGTTGGCAATTATAGGTGTGTTAACGTGGATAGTTAATTTTGATCTAGGTATAGGAAATGGATTAAGAAATAAATTAGTAAAATATCTTGATGAAAATAACATGAAAAAGGCTAAAGAGTATATTTCTTCCGCATATATGATGCTTTCTTTTATATCATTAATTATTGCTTTTTTTGGATATTTTTTGATACAAAATATGGACTGGAATAATTTATTTAATATATCTAGTGAAACTGTTTCTAGAGAAATGTTGAGTTTGGTTATTTCTTTTACTTTTGTTGGTTTGTTATTATATTTTGTACTTAAACTGATTAGTTCGATTCTTCTCTCAATGGAAAAAGTCGCATTAGTTAACTTCTTACAACTCCTAACAAATGCATGCAATCTTGTTTATATATTGATAATAAAAGAAGAGAATCCACAAATTGCATTAAGAAATCTTTCGTTTTTTTATATTATATCTTTAAATTTGCCTTATTTAATCACAACTGTAGTATTATTTTTTGGCAAATTGAGAAAATGCAGACCATCAATTTTTTATGGAAATAGAAAAATTGCTATGAATATCACTTTTTTAGGAGGAAAATTCTTTTTTATACAATTGATGTTATTAATCATTAATTCAACAAATGAATTCTTTATTTCAAATATATTTGGTCCAAATTATGTAGTGGATTATCAAATATACTATAAAGTGTTTTATTTAATAGTTACTTTATTCTCTTTGATAACAAATCCAATTTGGTCAAATATTGCTAGGGCAAATAGCAATCAAGATTATAGATGGATTAGAAATCTTCAAAAAAAATTAAGAACTATGTCATTAATTAGTGCACTAGGTATTTGTATTATTATTTTTGCTTTTCCATTTATTGTTAAAATTTGGTTAAATAATAATAACTTCAAATATAATTTGACATATGGACTTGTTTTTGGATTATATAGCATAGTCATGATTTTTGTTTTATCGGAAACTGCTATAGCAAATGGATTAAGTAGATTGAAAGTACAGTTAATTTATTTTACTATTGCAGGATTTATTAAAATTCCATTAACTTATTTTTTTGATTTTATGAATTTTAGTTGGATTGGTGTTGTAATAGTCAACATAATAATATTAATACCACTTATTGTTGCGCAAATAAACGATACAAAAAAATTTTTAATAATTAATATTAAGAAGCATAGGGAGGCATACTATGAATCATAAAATAAAATTAATGATAATCATAGGTACAAGACCAGAGATTATTCGTTTATCAGAAGTCATTAAAAAATGTGATAAATATTTTGATCAGATCTTGGTACATACTGGACAGAATTATGATTATTGTTTGAATCAAGTGTTTTTTGATGATCTTGGGTTAAGAGAACCAAATTATTATTTGGAAGCTGTAGGAAATGACCTTGGTGAAACAATCGGGAATATCATTGCGAAAAGTTATAAATTGATGT
>NZ_JBEQZJ010000065.1:0-12801 GCF_045223415.1 Hoskinsella mucinilytica
AAATTATCAAAATAAATAATCACATACATTCTATAAATAGCAAAAGCATCGAAAACCTCATAAATAAAGGATATTCGATGCTTTTTAGATTTTAAAGTGTCAAACTCGGGATCTTATGACTATATGTATTTGTATAATATCCCCGATAGTGGGGATATTATACAAATACATAATACTGCGATAATAAAGAAAAAGCAAGTGGAGTGTGACATGAATGATAAAATATGATAAGCTGTGGGAAACACTTAGTAAAAAGGGAATCAGTCAGAATACCTTACTAAGAGAGTACAATTTGAGTAAAGGGCAATTAGATCGGCTGAAGAAAAATAAAGTTGTATACACTTCAACAATTGATAAATTATGTAATGTTTTGAATTGTGGATTGGATGATGTAATGGAACATATTCCTGATGATAATAAATTTTGATATGATACTCAAAAAATTATGAAGTAAATCTGATATATTAATCAATCACAATTTACACATAATCAAATACATTTGCTATGTGATGGCTGACATAAAAGGGGTGAGGAAACTTGAACATTTTAGAAACTTTATTAACAACTGAAGAGAGGGAAAATGCAGGCGCTATTGCAAGTAATAGGTTTTCATATCAGCAAGTTTGGGCATTTAATTACATTATCGAGAGAATAAACCAAAATGTAGATTTTATTGTTTTTATGGAATTTCATGATGATATTCTTGTGCTAAATAGAGAGTTAACAGACCATCTAGAATTATATCAGATAAAAACAGATAATAAAGCATCACGTTATATTACTCCAGCTTTTATTACAAAAAATGCGGAACAATATCCTGAAAAAATGTCGATTGCTCAAAAATTGATAATAAATTATGCAAAATTCAAATTAGATGTAAGGGACATTCATTTGGTATCTAATAAGAGGTTCAATTTCAATAAATTGAACAACGAAGTAGATTCTACAACTAGGAATAGAATCATATTAAATGAGTTAACGCCAACATATTTAGAAAAGATAAAAAATGGCATGTGTTCTGCTTGCCCAGATGCAGAATGCTGTACGAATAAATGTTTAGAATTAGTGTATTTTGATGTATCTGATTTAGGATTAGATGGATATGAAGATACTGTCTTAGGTAAATTATTAAAAAAATTAGATGAAATGAAAATTGATAGTTCAATTAGTAAGACAAAATCATTGTTTAATAGTATTTTAAGTGAAATTAGAAGAATAAATAATAATGAAAAAACATCTCAAAATATAAGTGAACTTATGAAGACGAAATCAATTTCGAGAAAAGATGTTTTGAATTTGATTTGTGACCTAAATTATGAAACCTTTACTGAAAAATGGTCTCGTATCCAACCACTTTTGATATCAAGTGGATTTACACCCTATGAATTAACTTCAATACATAAACAATGGAAGAAACTGAATATTGATTTGCTAAATGTTAGTGAATATACTCTTTTTGAAATATTAGAAAAAGTTAAAAGTATGATACCTAAAACTGAAATAACTGATTATAAGCGTTTAATAAAAAAAATTTATCTGGAGATATCTAAAATGGAGATAATTTCGTTGTATTCTGAATATTATATATATGCTATTGCAATAAAGGAGTTATTTGATGAATGATTCTATTGAGAAAAATATGAAAACAGAAAAAAATCCAAATAGGAAATATTATGAATATAAGAAATTAATTAGAAGTTTAAGGAGTGATAAATTTGAAAAGATTAATTCTAAAAAAGCTAGTAATTATCTCAAAAAGAAATGAAGAAGCTAAAATTATTAATTTTGATGATGGCTTAAATATCATCACAGGGGATAATACTAACGGTAAAACTATAAACAGAACTGGAAAATCCTTAGTAGTAAAGTCAATTTATTATGCTTTTGGAGCAAAACTTAATAAATATACAGCGAATTGGAATAATTTAGAAATTATTACTTCGATTTTATTTAATTATAAATGTAAAGATTATGAGCTATATAGATTTAAAGACAGATTTCTTTTGAAGACAGAAAATGAGAACAAATTTTTTGTAAGCATTGCTGAATTAAGAGATTTTTATGTTACTTTCTTTGACTTTTATCTTAAAATGCCAATACAAAAAGATAAAGAACCAATAGCGGGATATCCTGGATGTATATTTATGCCGTTTTATATTGATCAAGACAAAGGATGGTCAGGATCTTGGAATTCTTTTGCAGATGTTTTTAGTGGAAAATGGAAATCAGAAATTATTTTATATCATATGGGTATTAGGAGTAAAGAATATTATGATTTACAATCAGAGAAAACATTATTAGGAATTAAAATCTCAGAATTAAAGCAAAAAATCAGAATATTGTCAGAGCTCATTGAAAAGCATATAAAAAAGTATGATGAACTCCTAATAGTCAATATTGATATAAGTGAATTTGAAACAGAGATAAATTCTCTTACAACAGAATTAAATAGCCAATTGAATAAAAAGAATAAAATAAAAGATGAAATACTTAGATGTTTTAATGATATGAAAGAATTAGAGGATTTGTACAAAGTTACTAATATATCATATAATGAATTACTAAAAGATGTTGAATATATCGAAAATAATATTGTAGATGAGATAGTAGTATGTCCAATTTGTGGATGTGAACATCAAAATAGTGTAGAGAATAGATTTCATATTTACTCAGAAGTAGAAGAATGTGAAGATATGATACGAAGTTATTTCGAAGAAAGAGAAAAAATTGCTAAGCGATTAAAAAAAGCTCAAGATGAGTTGAATGACTTAGAGACATATGTAAAAAAAGTTAATGATATTTTAAATTCTAAAAAGCAAACGGTCACATTAAATGAACTAATTATTTCTGAAGGAAGCAAAACTATATTATTGGATATGAGAGAAGAAAAACATTCGCTAGAAAATGAATATAGTTCTAAGCAAGTACGTGTTGATGAAATTAGCAAAGTACAAAAAGATATGACTAAAAAAGAGGGTAAAATTGTTAAGGAGTATTTGTCTATCCTTAAATCTGGACTTAGCTCACTTCATGTTGTCGATATCGATCAAAAGGATCTAGAAAAAATTGTTATAAGTTTTAAAAGTGGCGGTAATGATTTATCAAGTGCTATTTTAGTACAAGTATTTACAATATATAAAATTGCATCTAAATATTCATCTACAGTATGCCCACCAATTGTACTTGATGCTATTTTTCAGCAAGAACCAGCACCAGAAAAAATAGAACGTATTTGGAAGTTTATTCTTGAACAATGCCCTGAAAAGAGTCAATTGATAATATCTACTACTGAATTACACAATAATGAACTTAATGCCAATATTATTAGATTAACCAATGAGAAAAAATTACTTTGTAGCAATGACTATGCTATAGTTGCAGAAGATTTTACTACAGCTTTTCAAACAATGTTAAATTTGCAAGAAAGTAAGCATTAGAATATTGTTATGATGAAAATTTTATGATATAAAAAAGATTAGCTCTAATTTCTTTGTCTGATACCATCTTATGATACCAAATTGATACCAAAAGCTTGTATAATTAAGAAAACAGGTATAAAATAGCATTGAAAAAGGAATATAAAAGGGAGGATGTTAAACAAATAAGTTTAAGATTACGAATGCTATGACGAGTTTGAATAGTATGAGAGTGTATAATTTATTTATGTGGTAGGTGGTCTTTATAGTTGTCTGCCACATTTGATACAGGTATTTTTCGTGAAATTTTGTTGCCATTATCGATTAGAAGTATGGAGTGATGTGGGATTATGAATGTTGACATGTTTTACATATGGAGTACTTCTTATTTTTTCAGTCTGTTCTTTTGTAAAATGATTTATCCCCATAATTATCTCAACTCCTTTCTTTAAGTATATCAAAAAAGACCCCGTAAAACGAGGTGCCAGATTGACCCTTTAGTAGTCTTTTTCTGGTATCCGTTTTACAGGATACATTTTATTGAAAGAAGATTCCAAAATGAAAGACAGCAGAAACCAAAGTATAAGAAAAAAGATACTTTTCGTGATGGTATCAGGCTTGAAATTGATGAAAATAAGAAGCCAAAAGATTTTAATCAATTCCTTTTATTCATGGAAGATGTCGGCTTTGAAGTAAAACGAGGAATTGTAGATTTTGATTTGGAAACAAGAAATATGAATTGGCATCCATCAAGTCAATCTATGGTTGGAACTGAACTTCATGAGGGTAGAGAAACTTTCGAACACAATCCTGAAGTAGTAGCAACCACAAGGGTGGATTCAGCTGAAAACGAGATAGTAAGACATATCATCGTTCATGAGAATGTAGATTATTCTACTTTTGCCGATTTGCTTTATCAACTTGTCGGTGAAGTAAAGTCTCATTTCTGTACCTATTTATCTGAAGAAGACGCAGTAAAAGTTATGTATCAGCTTCAAACAACTATTGCTGATTTAATTTATGCTCAAATGATGTAGCATTTCTATACGAATGAAGTTAAATATCGTGCTACAGAAATGCGACCATTCTCTTGTATTGGAACTGATTTTGGTGTAAATAAATCTGATGAATTATACGACTTTAGAGCAACTATACCAGCAAGTGAAGTTCGCTCAAAGGTATTTAATGGTTTTAAGAAAGCTTACCACACATTATATAAATTCGATAGTGATACAGAAAGTAGTTTTGCAATCGTATTTGAAAACGATACTATGGTAGATAAATGGATGAGACCGTCACCAAAACAGTTCAATATTTATTACGGTCCGGGTGGTATGAGCAGATATGAACCAGATTTCATTGTGGAAACAGATAATGATATTTTTATGATTGAAACGAAAGCAAGTAACGAGCTTAAGAGTAAAGATGTCATTGAAAAAGCGAAGGCTACGAAAGCATATTGTAAAGCAGTTTCTGAATGGAATGCTGAAAATGAAGGAAAGCCTTGGACATATGTATTGATTTCGCACGATGAAGTACGCTTGAATTCTAGCTTTAAATATTTAGTTAAAAATAGAGTTCATTATGAGCAAATAGAAATGTAAAACACAAATTATCTTAAGTAAAAAATAAAAAGGAGGGGTCATATGATTGTTTCAAAATTGGAACTTTACAATTTTAGACAGTTTAAATCATCAGGTGAATCACCGGGATTGTTCGTTTCTTTTCATAAAGGTTTAAATGCACTAATTGGAGAAAATGATTCAGGAAAAACAGCAATCATTGATTCTCTTAAACTTGTTCTTCTTACTCAAAGCAATGAATATGTTCGTCCAATGGATGAAGACTTTTATGTAGATGAAAACGGAAATGCTGAAAATGAATTTAGAATCAAATGTGTAATCGATAGTTTCTCTCAAAATGAAGCTAAAAACTTTATTGAATATTTATGTTTTGAAAATTGTGGAGAAGAAACAATTTATTCTATGAATCTTTTCTATCGTGCATGGAAAGAAAAGAATAGAATTTATTCTGAATTACGAGTTGGTTCTCTTGAAGAAGGTGTAGTTTTAGATGGGAAAGCGAGAGAACTACTCAAAACAGTGTACTTAAAACCTTTAAGAGATGCTGAACGAGAAATGAGTTCTGGTAGGAACTCAAGATTGGCACAAATATTATCCGGACATTCTTTGTTTATTAACAAAGACAAACATAGGCTTAAAGATATTCTTTTAAATGCGAATGAGGATATAGAAAAATACTTTACTGAAGAGGAAGGCAAAACTGTTTTAGACAGCATTAAAAATAGCTTATCAGCTTTCAACGTTCCTGAAACAACTTCGGAAGCACAGGTAAAAGTTGCTGATATTCAATTAAGAAAAATATTGGAGAGTCTATCTTTAGTTGTCTCAGAGATAAATCCGGGATTAGGAGAACTAAATCTATTATTCATTGCGGCAGAGTTATTGCTGTTAAATTCTGATACTTCGGGAGGATTAAGATTGGCTTTAATTGAGGAATTAGAAGCTCATCTACATCCACAAGCACAGCTTAGATTAATAGATTATTTACAAAAGGAATATGATAGAACAGGTACTCAAATTATTATTTCCACTCATAGTACAATCCTTGCATCAAAGGTCAATTTAAAAAATGTTATATTACTTAAAAATAAAACAGGGTATGATATGTCGTGCGAGAACACCAAGTTGGCAAAAGGAGATTATTTGTTCTTACAAAGATTTTTAGATGCCACTAAAGCTAACTTATTCTTTGCAAGAGGAATTTTAATGGTTGAGGGAGATGCTGAGAATCTATTGCTCCCAGTTTTGGCAGATGTTATAGATTGTCCACTCGAAAGACATGGTGTTTCTATAGTAAATGTAGGAAGTACAGCTTTTTTAAGATTTTCCAAAATTTTTTTGAGAAGCAACGATGAAAGTATAGATGTTCCTATATCAGTTATTACTGATTGTGACATTGAACCTGAATTTAAAGATGAGGGTGGAGAAATGCTTTTTGATGAAAAAATAGAAGAATCAGAAGCAGCAGTAACTAAAAAAGTAAAAAAGTATACTATGGGTTCAGTAAAAGGCTTTATTACACCTAGATGGACATTAGAATATTGTTTAGCATTAAGTTGTCTTCAAGATGTATTTCATAGAGCAATTCGCTGTGGAAAAAAAATAAAAAACAGTGACAAATATACACTTACAGAAGAAAAAATGGTAGAAATCGAAAAAGAAATTGAGGATGATCAAAAGCAATGGAATGGGTTATCTGATTCAGAGAAAGCATATAAAATGTATCATTTGATGTTAGATGGTTCGGGCAAAAGCGGTTTAAAAGCAATCGTTGCTCAATGCTTTGCTGCATTGATTAAGAGGAGTATTTCCATTCCTCCCGAAGGTATTACAGAATTAGATATGTTTGATCTTGATTTATACCAATATAAAATTGATGACATAAAAAAACAAACATTAAAGGATAAAGTCGTAAATGATCCTTATCTTAAATACTTGGTGGACGCTATAAAATATTCAGTTAATAATGTTGATTAAGGAAAGGAATGATGATTGAATGGGTGATATGTATATCTCAGATGATGAAATAAAAGATGTAGAAAAAGTTTTGTTGCCTGAATCATGTTATTTTCCTGAAGATGCAATAAATGTCATTCGTTGTTGGCAATCATCTGAAATTGTAGCTTGTCCAGGAAGTGGTAAAACAACAGTTCTTTTGGCAAAACTTAAGATATTAGCTGAAAGAATGCCTTTTCCGAACGGAACAGGAGTATGTGTTTTATCACATACAAATGTTGCAGTTAATGAAATAAAAACAAAACTAAATAGATATGCTGATAAGCTAATGAGCTATCCAAATTATGTTGGAACAATACAATCTTTCATTGATCAATATGTTACAAAGCCTTATTTAAAAAATATAACAAAATCCTCTATACAAGTGGTTGATGACGTCACCTATGCAAATTATTTTTATGGTTTGATTTGGAGTGATAAACGTAGTACGTCACCGTATCGTAGCTTACATTACTTCATACTGAATCAAGTTAAAAATGGTTCCGGTAAATTTAGTAGTGAACTAGACTATATTCAGAATTTATATATGAATAATGAAGATTTGTTTGTTAAGGGACAGAATCGTGCTGTTGCTAGAAAAAATTCTGCTTCTGCAAAGCAATATATTCAAGTAAAAGAAACATTGTTAAAAACAGATGGGATTATTACATATAATGACGCATATAAATATGCAGAGAAAGCAATTTCAAATTTGTCGTCAGGATATACTGATTTATTTTCTCAGAGGTTTCAATATGTATTTGTAGACGAATATCAAGATTGTGCCTCGTTGCAACGACAAGTTTTGGATAAACTATTTGATAAGGATAAAACTTGTGTGTTTTATATCGGAGATCCAGATCAGGCTATATATAACTCGGAAAAAAGTCAAGAATTGGGATGGACGCCAAATGAAGATTGTATTGAAATGGTCTGTTCTAATAGATATGGGCAAGAAATTGCAGATTTTTTGGTGAATCTAAGAACTGACAATCGAGAAATAAAATCATCGAAAGGCTGTTTGAAATATGTTCCAACATTAATTGTTTTTAATGATGATTCGAGAAATAAAGTGATTGATGCATTTGTTAATGTGCTAAATCAATACGATTTATATGATTCTAATGGCGTATATAAAGTTATTGGGCTTGTAAAACGTGAAGAATTAAAAGGCTTAAAAATTGGTGATTATTGGGATGGATTTAATCCAAAACAAAATTTGAGAAATTTGAATAGATATTGGAATCATATTAATGTGATTGTTGATGAATTAGAAAAAGGAAAGCTTTATTCAGTTGAAAAAGAAGTTCGAAAAATCTTATGTAAGTTATTTGATTTCATGGGAATAATTGATTCTGAATCAGATTCTAAATATACGGTAATCTCAATAAAAAAGATTCTCTTTGATAAATATTATGACATATATACGAGTTGCTTAATCAACTTATCTACATTACAGGATTTAAATATTCATGAAATAGATAATACGATAGTTGACTTAGCAAATGAAATTATAGGTAAAGAATGCAATGAAACAGATGTGTTTTCAAAAATTCCTTCTTATTATTTAGATAAATCTATTCTAAAGACTGACTATAAGTCACAGGATAATATTATTTTTGATGAAACATACAAGAGAAAAATTGTATTTGATACAGTCCATGGTGTTAAGGGTGAAACTCATGATGCAACATTATATGTGGAGACCGAAAAAAGTAGTTCGTCAGACATAAGACGTGTATTACCATACTTGGGAGTTGGGAAATTGGGAAAAAGTACAGAGGTAGAACGTAGTCGTAAGTGTGTTTATGTTGGAATGAGCCGTCCAAAAAAATTACTCTGTTTGGCATTGCAAGAATCCACATACATAAAATCTGAGAATGCATTTTCCAATTGGGATATAGTTGACTGTAGAAGCGAATAGAGTATATTGTCAAAAATTCACATTCATATATAGTTACTAAACATTGATTGATATTATAAGCTGCATTTAAGGTTCATAAAGTATTATCAAATAATGCACAGACCCACAAGCTGAATAAGATTTCGTTTGTGGGTCTATTTTTAAAAAATTCCACATAGTAGATAGATTTCCCAAATAAAATTTTACAAAAATCAAAGTATTACATTGAATACCACATTGATGGTTTGTTCTAATCATTTCCGATAAATTTTATAATCAAAGCACTTAGGAGTGCGAATGGAGGTGATTATAATGCAAGATATTGTGGCTATTTACAAAGAAGAAGCGTGCATTGATTTTGTCAAAGTCGGTAAAAGAATTCAAGAAGTACGCAAGAAGAAAAAAATGACTCAAGCCTGTCTTGCATCTATATGTGGATGTTCAAATAATCATCTTAGTGCAATAGAAACTGGTCTTAATAAAATTTCGACAGAGATGATTATGAAAATAAGTATTGCACTTGAAAAAAAGGATTGATTATTTTCTACAAGATGCTCCTAATGCTTCCTCATCATATATTATCGATTCGGAAATTGCAGAAAAAATGTAATATTATGGGTTTGCAGTTGGTAAATTCAATGTTAGATGGAATATTAGATTACCAACCAAAGATTGAAAAAGCATAAGGAGCAAAATTAAACTACATAGAAAATAAACTTGGCTTTCCTAACCTAATAAGATTAGACAGTTAACAAAAGTATTAAGGAAACCGTAAGACTTTTTCTGTTAACGAATTCAAAAACAAATCTGTATGTGGTCAATAATATGTGATTTTAACATAAATAAGTAGGAAATTACACACTTTTATTGAAACTAAGTATAAATGCACTTATGATTTTGATTATTGAAGGAATGTAGGAATTATTATATAAAAGCATAGATAGAGTATCAAGTGGTTTATTTCATCTAGTAATTTTTTATTGCGATTTTCTAGTATGGGAAAGTAGCTTTAGGAAATAAGTTATTCTCATTTAAAACAAAGCAAAAAGAATAGTTGTTATGTATACACGAAGTCAATTGTTTAAAAAGAGAATATACCAAATGATTAACTGATATATTAGATTAGTCTTATTTACAAGGTCTTATTATAATATTGTTTTTATATACCATAATACTTTGTGTTTGCAATTTATAAAAAAAGTTATTTCAATTCTATAAAAATATATTATAATGTAAAAGCATTAAAAATTAAATAAATATGGAAGAGGGTTTGATATGATTAAATTTTTTAAAGCAAATATGGAAACTAAAAAAAGGTTAAGAATGATAGAGGTAATATTTTCAATTGGATTATGTATTGCTTCTATCATATCCATTGGCTATGGATTGTTTGATATGTATGCCAATGTTGAAAATGTGCAGTTTAAACAGAGTATCCAAATGACGAGAGATACTGAATTAGAAGACTACAGTGAAGATAACACCATTTGTGATGTTACCTATACAAATGGTGATAAGCAGCTAATTGTATCTTATTCATATGAAGACTATGTGAAATTAGATGATAAGACAATTACGGCATATGAATACGAAACAAAGAATGGGACAAAATTATATTTTGATCACCAAAATATAACCGATCAAGAAGTACAGTATTCCTACAAACAAGTAAGGGCTAATGAATTAGCTCCATTATTCAATTTTGGAATCGCTTCTTTCATCTTGATGTTATCCATTTTGATTATGCTGTTTTTTGCGAAACTATTTACAACATATGAAAAATCGTGGTTTATTTCAATTATGGTTTTAGCAACGATTATTTCCGTAGTATTTCCAGAGGAAAGCGCCAATGGAGTAAATGGAATTATCATTATGCTACTTTATTTATTAGATACATTTTTAAATATCCTTTGTGAATTATTGATTTCTAAGCAATCACGATATAATTTCCTTGTTTCAGTATTAGTTGAAATAGTCGAAATTGCTATATGTATCGTATTAATGTATCGATTTGCGACAATGGCAACAACATTATTTTTCTGGTTACCAATTGATATTATTAGCTATATTAATTGGTCAAAGCACAAAGATGATGAAGAAAATGAATTAACAGTCGTAAGAAAACTAAAAGGATATCAAGAAGTTTTAGTTATTATTGGAATCATTGTTTGGACATTCGTAATCGGATATTTAATTAGTGGTTTAAACATTACCACGGATTTCTACAACAATGAATTATTAGAAACAATTATTATCTATATTGATGCTTGTGCCTCAGCTGTAGGAATTGCAAATGGTTTATTTATTTTCTTTAGGTTACAAGAACAGTGGATTGCATGGTATATTTGTGCTTTTCTAGAAGCCGTTATCAATGTTATTTCAGGACAATACGTTTTATTGGTTTTAAAATTAGGCTATTTTACGAATACAACATATGGTTATATCAAGTGGAATAGGTATATTAAGGAGCATTCAACAAAAAAAGAAGCACAAATATCATAATGTGTCTTGTGGAATGATGTTAAAATTGATAGAATAAGTATGTATTAATATGCAAGATTAGGAGTGAAAATATGGCTATATCAGCAGGTGATTTTAAAACAGGATTAACTTTGATCGTTGATGGTGATCCTTGTCAAGTTTTGGATTTTCAACATGTAAAACCAGGTAAAGGAGCAGCCATCTTAAAAACAAAGATGAGAAATTTGAAAACAGGATCAATTCAAGAAAGAAATTTTAATGCTTCTACTAAGTTTGAAGCAGCAAATATTTCAAGAAAAGATGCACAATATTCATATGAAGCAGATTCTATTTTTTATTTTATGGATCTAGAAACATATGAAACATATGAATTAGCAGAGGATCAAGTAGGGGATAATAAATATTATATTATTGAAGGATCAACTGTTTCATTAATGTTCTTTGATCAGTTATTGTTATCAGTTTCCGTTCCAGAAAAAGTAGAATTAACAGTGGCTGAAACAGATCCAGCTATTAAAGGAGCGCCATCTAACCAAACAAAAGATGCTGTTACTGAAACAGGGTTAACATTGCGAGTTCCTCAATTTATTGATACTGGAGAAAAAATCGTTGTATTTACAACTGATGGAAAGTATGCAGGAAGAGCTTAATAAGCTCTTTTTAAATTTATGAATAAGATTGCATTGATTACTGGGGGAGCTAGAGGAATTGGCAAAGCAATTGCTTTAGAACTGGCAAAACAAGGGTATGATATCGTCATTAATTATTTAACATCTAAAAAAGAAGCTGAGGTATTAAAAACTAAGATCATTGAAAAATATGGAGTGCATTGCATGGCTATTGTAGCAGATGTTTCTAAGGAAGATGAAGTAGATGATATGGTATCTTTGATAGAGTCAGAACTAGGCGGTGTAGATATATTGATCAATAACGCTGCTATAGATTTATCAAATTTATTTCATTTAAAAAATGCTGAAGAATTTAGAAAAACATTGGATGTAAATGTAGTAGGAGCATTTAATTGCAGTAAACGTGTTTATCGCCATATGATTGATCAAGAATATGGAAGAATCATTAATATCGCTTCAACCAATGGCATGAATACCTATTATCCGATGTGTATTGATTATGATGCATCAAAAGCAGCGTTGATTTCTATGACACATAATCTAGCCTTTGAATTTGCGCCTTTTGTTAATGTAAATTGCATTGCTCCAGGTTTCATTGGTACGGAAAATGAATTGGATGGTTATGATGAGCAATTTTTAAAAGAAGAAGTTGAAAAAATCATGGTGAATCGCTATGGTGACCCTCAAGAAGTTGCTTATTTAGTGAAGTTTTTAATAAGCAAAGAAGCTGATTTCATTAATAATACTGTAATTCGAATCGATGGTGGACAAAAAGGAAGTTGCTAATCCAACTT
>NZ_JBEQZJ010000066.1:0-12616 GCF_045223415.1 Hoskinsella mucinilytica
TCTACAAAATGTTTATAGATTTTGATGTTTTAATCTTGTTAAAATGATAATGATAATATATAATAAAAGCTAACCAAGAAGGCAGTGATAACACTGCACAGAAAAGGAGTAAGCGCCAACTTACTCTTTTTTTTTCGTAATTTATATTAAAAATATTTATTTAAAAGAGAAATATTCTCTATTATAAACTGATAATAAGCTCCAATCAAATTCGCATCGTTACGGAATTGACAAGCAATGATTTGTGGCATAACAACAGGTTCATCTACACAGATTTGTTCAAAACTTTCTTGGATACATTCAATCAAAAGATCTTGTGCGGATATACCTCCTCCAATAGCGATTTTCTCAGCATCATAAATCGCCTGAATATTGAACAACTGTAACGCAATGCGATCACTAAACTCATGAATCGCTGCCAAAGCCCGTTCATTTCCTGCATGGGCAAGAGCGAATATTTCTTCTCCACTCATTGGCATATCACTTTGTAAATGCTTCTGTGCAGTTTCCAATAGCCCTTGAATACCGTTGATTCTCCACCAATTGGCTTTATCACCTCGGGTTATCTTATAATCCAAATGCAAGGATGAAACTTCCCCTGAACAAAAATGTTTTCCTTGATGTACCTTACCATCCTTAATCAAACATCCTCCGATTCCGGTTCCTAAAATAATCACAATGGCATCCTCTACCCCTTGTAAAGCTCCATATCCTACTTCCGCTATCCCAGCACACTTTGCATCATTACCAATCCAAACCGGACAATGAAACAACTGAGATACTTCCTTTGCGAACGCACGATTTTTTAGGTACCGTAGTGCCCCAGCGGTATACGCATACCCATGCTCACTGTCAATGACACCGGGCATACTGATTGCGATACCTCCTACCCCTTTCCCATATCCTTCATAAATCTCTTTGAAACAGTCAAACAATGCATCCATATCACTTAACGGGGTTTCTCGTTTGCCTCTTTCTATGATTTCTCTTTGCTCATTCATGACGGCAATCTTAATACTACTCCCCCCGATATCTAATACTAATACGTTCATGAAAGATCTTCTCCGTTGCTTGCTATCACTTTTTGATACCAATAAAAAGAATCTTTACGAGATCGTTTCAGACTACCGCTTCCATCATCCTGTTTATCTACATAAATAAAACCATAGCGCTTGCTCATCTGTCCGGTACTTGCAGCGACTAAATCAATACATCCCCAAGGCGTATATCCCATTAGATCAACACCATCTTCTTCTACCGCTTTTTTCATTTGTATGATATGTTTACGTAAATATTCTATACGATAATGATCATGAATTTCTCCGTTTGCTTCTAGCTTATCATATGCTCCCAACCCGTTTTCCACAATAAACAATGGAAGATGATAATGATCGGTAAACCAATTCAATGCATAACGTAAACCAACAGGGTCAACCTGCCATCCCCAATCACTTGCTTCTACATAAGGATTTTTTACTAGATCATGCATTTCATCATAATCAAAACTTTCATTCTCCGATTTGTGTTTGATCGCAAAGGACATGTAATAAGAGAAACCGATATAATCCACACATCCTTCTTTTAATAACGCCAGATCCTCAGCAGTTACATCCATTTGATACTGCTTTCTTTCCCAAAGCTTTGTGATATTCACAGGATAACTTCCGAATACATGAACATCTGTATAGTAATAACGTTTTTCCATCGCTTTATGTGCCATTAAGATATCTTCCGGTGAACAGGAATAAGGATATATCGGACACATTGCAATCATACATCCGATCTCGAACTTTGGATTGATGCTTTTCGCAAGTTTAATTGCCTTGGCACTTGCGACCAATTCATAATGAGAAGCCTGATACATTAGCTGTTCCTTGTTATCGGATGCTTGATAAATGATACCGGAATCACCGTAAATGCTACCTTCACTATGATAATTCGCTTGGTTGTTGATTTCATTAAACGTCATCCAATAGGTTACCTTATTTTGATAACGCTCAAAACAGGTTTTCGCAAATTTCACAAAATAATCAATCAGTTTACGGTCTCTCCACCCTCCGTATTTCTGTGTTAAATAATAAGGCATTTCAAAATGACTTAATGTGATAACCGGTTCTATGCCATATTTCAGGCATTCATCGAACATATCATCATAAAACTGTAATCCTTCTTCATTAGGTTCCTCTTCCATACCTGTTGGATATATTCTTGTCCACGCAATGGATGTACGAAAACACTTAAATCCCATTTCCGCAAACATCGCAATATCTTCTTTATAATGATGATAAAAATCAATGGCATCATGATTAGGATAATATTCTCCTTCTATGATTCCTTCTGTGATTCTTCGAGGCTTATCTTTTGTTCCTGCGGTGGATACATCCATGATGCTGATGCCTTTCCCATTGACATCATAAGCCCCTTCTAATTGATGAGCTGCGACAGCTCCACCCCATAAAAAATCTTTTCTCATACTCATTTGCTACACCTCATTTCTAAACGGATTCTACCGTTGTTTTCGCAATGAAATCATGGATCGCACATCTTCGTTTTGTAAACAAACAACAAGCGATGCTTACTATCGTCAATATATAATGTAAGGTTGTGATCATTTCCAGCATGCTATCACTTCCATAACAAATGATTTGATAAATCAATGGAGAGATGGTATATACACTTCCCTCTATTAAGATGATCGCAATCAATTGACGAAGAACCAATGTTTTCAATGTTACTTCTTGTTTTCCTTTTTCTTTGATTCTTAGCTTCATGATCTTCTTTCCTATCGTTTGCCCATGAAGACGGTAAGGTAAGACGATATAATATAGACATGCTATCAAGAGGGATGCCAATAAGGTCATACATGCTGTAGAGAATGGCAATGTCCGTAAATCCAATATGGTATTTTGTTGTGGAAAGAATTGATAATAGGCCATAGATACAGGAAGTGAGACCAGTATACTTCCCAAATACCAATCGATCGCAAATGCGATAAATCGTCTGATATGAGATGCGCTTGTGAGTGATACTGGTGATTCTTTTCTTTGTAATGGTATACTGATCATATGGTTCATCCTTCCTTATCTTTATAAACTTACATCATCTAATGATAGATCATCTTCTTCTTTTTTTAATTTTTCTGCGGCTTTTTGATTTGCGAGAGCGGCTGCTTTTACGAATGGTAAATAGATGATCGTACTGACACCAACACATAGGATACCAATCAATAAGGATAAGTAATTGGTGCCGCCTGAACCTAAGAATGGAATTAAGAATCCCGGTGTTGTCCAGCCTACATCTACAGAAACAGGTGGTATGATTTCAAAGACTGCGACACATAAATAACCGATAATATTACAAATCACTGGTGCCAGTATAAATGGAATGACATAAATCGGGTTCATTACGATCGGAAGACCGAAAATCAAAGGTTCATTGATATTGAATAGTCCTGGTGCAGTCGCTAATTTAGCAATCTGGAATTGTTGTTGGTCTTTTCTTGCGACCAAATAAATCGCAATGATCATACCAAGGGTTGCTCCTGATCCACCTGTATTTCCAAAGGCATCATTGATACCGCCCCATGTAATCGGAAAAGGTGTACCTATGGTTGTTCCATGGGCTCCATAATAGGCTAGATTGTCAATTCCTTGTTGTGCAAACATAACGGTACGCAAAGCACTCAACGTATTAGGACCATGGATTCCTAGAACCCATAAGAATTGTTGTACAACTGCGAAGATCAATATCGTAAAGATATTCCCACCTAAAGATGCAAATGGCGCTTGGATCGCATTATAGATCACATATTGGATACCACCTTCACTTAGATAATTAAATAAATAATTGATCAAAGAAGAACCCATCAAAATGATGATGATTGGTATCAATAGATTAAAGGATTGCGCAACAGCCGGTGGTACTGCATCCGGCATCTTGATCGCAAGGCGTTTATTTTTCTGAAGTGCTGTTAGAAATTCACCTACCAGAAGTCCTACCAACAATGCAACAAATAGCCCTTGTGCTCCCATAAAGTTCATAGGTAACGTATTACCAACCTGGTCAACATTCACATAGTTTGGATATACGATAAAATATGTTCCTATGGCGGTTACTCCGGATAAGACCTGATCTCCTTTCTTTTCTCCTGCCAATTTATATGCAGTTAAGAATACAATCAGAATAGACATGATATTGGCAGTACCGTTTAATACCGGTGATAACACTGCCTGAAAGTCTGATAAATTCGGTATAAGATCTCCCAGATGTAGAATTTTTGCGATAAAGCCATCGGGTGATAAGATCGCATAATTGATCAATGTGATAATTGATCCTGCCAATGTTAGTGGGAATGCTAAGGTGAACGCATCACGCACAGCAGCAACATGTCGTTGTGCATTTAGTTTTGCAGCAAACGGAACTAAGGTAGCTTCCATTTTTTCCTGCATGGTTTCCATTACACTCATGTAAAGTTTCCTCCTCGTATGTTTTTTTTGTTTGGCCAAACAATGCAAAGAGTATTTGTTTCATACTTCCTTGACATCGTTATTATAAAGGAACACGCCCAACATTGAAAGGGTTTACAGGTATGAAAAAACAGGACAACATGCCCTGTTAATTGTATCTTATTTGTAACACTGTGTTACATGTCTTGTTTTCTATGTAACAATTCCTTTGCGATAGCTTCAATTAGATAAACTGCTGGTATCTGTGAGGAAAAATCACACGATGGTTGAATAGCTCGATATTGCAAATGATAAGCTATGGTCAGATCGCACATTTTCGAAACAGCACCCTTTGCACTTGTCGTTACACATAGCAGTGGACAGCCTTGTTGATGATAACCTTGTAGTTGTTGAATCAGCTCAGGAGTTTCACCTGATACGCTCAATACGATCACAACAGGTTTTCCTTTTACACAAACCGTATGATAAAACGGATCATCTTGACATAACGCAAAGGTTCCGGCATTACTAAATACTCTTGCGCCATAATGTGCAATACCACCTGAATTTCCAATACCCGCAAAGATCACCATATCGCTATCCTCAATGATATCAGCGGCTTCTTGAATCTGTTCCATATAATAGGGAGAATCTAATTTTGTAATACAATCGATAATTTCCTTGGTTTCTCCTAATGCCACCGTTTCTTCCGTTTCTTGTTTACACCAATATTTGAATTCCTGATAACTTTCTAAGCCCAGTTTTTTCACAAAACGCAATACCGTAGCAGTTGATACCTCGCATGCCGAAGCAAGCTCTCTGATTCTCATATAGCCAGCCTTTTCTTTATTCGCCTCAACATATCGGTAAACTTGAAGTTCCTTATCTTGAAAGCTTTGTATCAATTCTTTTTGTTCCATATCAATGATTCTTTCTATGTTGGATATGATAACTGCATTCCATTAAAACAGCATTGGGTAACCATCTTGTACAGGCATAGCTTAGCTTCATCAATACCCCCGGTATGATCATAAAGCGTTGCTTGAACATACCTTCGATTGCGATAGCCGCAATTTCTTCACTGGATGTTCCTTCCATCAAAAAATGAACGTTGGCGACTTGATCAAACTCTGTTTTCACAGGACCCGGGCAAAGTGTTGACACAGATACATGACTTCCACTTTTCTTTAGTTCTTTATAAACTGCCATACTTAAATGAAGTACATAACTTTTCGTCGCATAGTAGGTTGCCATCAAAGGCCCCGGTAAAAACGCCGCAGAACTTGCGACATTCAAGATATAACCGGAATCTCTTTTTTTAAAATCTTTCAAGAACAGTTTCGTTAATATATGTACCGCTGTGATATTCGTATCGATCATTTCAAGCTCTTTTGTAAGCTTTGTTTCATCAAAGCTACCATAATCACCAAAACCTGCGTTATTGATGACGATATCAAGTTCTTCTGATTGTAGACGTTGATGTAATAAGATACAATTTTCTTTTTTCGATACATCTAATACGATGACAGTTACCGGCACCTTCAATTCTTTCTTCAACTCATATAAACGTTGAGACCTTCTCGCAACCAGAAAAAGCTCTACTCCCATATTCGCAAGAAGTCGAGCCATATCCCTACCGATACCACTGCTTGCTCCTGTAATCAATGCCTTCATACACACACCTCCCATTATTCTTATAAAATCATCGGTAATACCATGGTTGCCAATCCAAGAAACAGAAAGAATCCCATGACATCGGTAACAGTTGTCACAAATACTCCACTTGCCAAAGCAGGATCCACATGAAATTTTTCTAAAATAACCGGGATGAAATAACCTGCGAAATTGGCTAAGATCATATTTAAGAACATCGCAATACCGGTGACCATACCAAATACCGGATTGCTTTCCATCCACATAGCGCCAATTGCTACAATACCACCTATGACAACACCACTCAAGATGCCTACACCGATTTCCTTTAATAAGATCTTAATTGCGTTTTCTTTGGTAAGTTGTCCTAAGGATAACCCACGCACCACAATGGTCAAGGATTGGGTACCTGCATTACCTCCCATCCCCGTAACGATCGGCATAATGGTTGCCAATGCGACCACTTTAGAAATCGTTGCTTCAAACATGCTTACCGTTGCTGCCGCTAGCACCGCAGTAAATAAATTAACGATCAGCCAAGGAATACGTGAGGAAAAAGATTCCTTTAATGTAGAATCCACACGTTCCTCTGAATTAACACCACCTAAATGATGGATATCCTCTGTATTTTCTTCTTGGATAACATCCATGATATCATCAAATTCAATGACCCCTAACATACGATGTTCTTCATCTACGACCGGCATCAGAATAAAGCCATACTTTTCAAAAGTATGTGCAACCTGTTCCTGATCCTCATCATAACGAAGTGAAATGACATTAGGATTGGTAATGGAAAGCATGGGCGTATCAAATGAGCTTGTGACAATATCTCGCAAAGAAACCACGCCCTTTAAAACATTCTCTTTATCTACGACATATAAATAATAGGTAGTTTCTTCATCTGTATTTTTCTGTAGAAATTCCAAGGTATCTTTTACTGTGTTCTTCGCAAAAATACGAATATATTCAGTTTTCATGATACCCCCAGCCGTATCCGGTTCAAATTCTAACAGCTTTTTAACATCATCTCGATCTTCACGATCCATTTTATTTAATACTTCATCAGCCTCTGCTTCTTCCAATTCTCCGATCAAGTCCGTGATTTCATCACTGCTCATTTCTTCTAGAATATGCTTCTGACGAGTATCGGAAAACTGCTTTAATAAAGCATACTTATCTTCATCCTCTTCTTCCTCTACGATATCGGCTAAGATATCATCAGGCAGACGATTTAAAATTGCTGTTGCATGCTGTGGTTCTTCATGGATCAAATCCAGAATGTCTACAGGATGAATGGTATCAATGGTATCTCTTACATCTTTTTCTGTTCCATGCAACAGCAATTCTAACAAATTATCTTTTGTGATCTGTCTTTTCATAAATGTCCTCCTATTTCATAGAAAGGACCATGTCACCTAAGAAATGGTGGCAAATGATCCTTATGTTCCAGTTCTTTGTTATCAGGGGTTCAGGTTTCATTTTACCACCACACTTTCCAGTGTCATTGTATCATAATTTGCTTTGAAATAACAGCTAGCCATCAGGCTTTCACAATCTTTTTCTTGATGTTTCTTGTGACATCTTTTAAGGAAGCACTGCTTTCCGCAACCTCCATAATGGCGTGCTCATCCAAGGATTGATTCCATTTTTTTAACAGATGTTTGACAACCTCAATTCGCTGTGTCTTATTCAGATCCTCAAACAGAAAAATCTCATCTAAAACCGATAAGAATGATTTTCCCAGTTGCTGTTCTAACTGATGAAAATGACTCGTCTGATGTTGTTCTACCGTTAGATGAATACCCTCTTTCATAGGAAATACACCTGTCATAATAACAATACAATGACGTAAGGTCGCCTTATTGGTTTCATATTCTAATTGGCCTTTTTCCAATGATTGACGAAGATACTGTAACTTTGCTTCATTTGCCATATGAAGATTTCGAATATGAAGGATCCCATAAGGATTTCTTCGTATTCCTGCAATCATATGAAGCAAGCTACCCTCCATATTTGCCATATCCAATTCCATGATTTCCTGATCATTAAAATAAATACGATTAAATTCCTTTAATAGCGTATGTTTTCCCACGCCATCATTTCCTACAAACAACCAGACCCCAAGGGGACGTTGCGATAACACACCTTGCTCGATCCATTCTAATTGATGAAGCAACTTTGTGATCACAGCCTGTTGACCGATCAATCGCTCCTTTAATTGTGTCTTCACTTCCACAAGACGGTTCTTAGAAGCAATCGGAATATTCGTTAATTTCTCTACAACCTCTTTGATCATATCCTCACTAACCATCTTCTTCTGCCTTTGTTTGGCATCTACACAAGCAAGATCCAAAACATCGATTGCTTTATCCGGAAATTTACGTGCCGGCATATAATAATCACAATAATCCACAATTTTTCTTAACATCTTCTCTTGAATCTCTACATGATGAAAACTTTCATATTCTTTTCGTTTTGCTTTCATCATACGAAAGGCTTCCTCTTTTTTTGGCTCCTTGATGATGATGGTCTGAAAACGACGCTCTAAGGCACGATCCTTTTCAATATACTTCTCATATTCCTCAAATGTGGTTGCGCCAATACAACGAATTTCGCCTCTTGCAAGATAGGGCTTTAAAACACTGGAAACATCAATACTACCTTCACTCTTTCCGGCCCCTATCATCTGATGAATCTCATCGATAAACAAAATCACATTCGGATACTTTTTCAAAAGCTTAATCATATTTTGAAGTTTTTCTTCAAAGTCTCCACGATATTTTGTCCCTGCGACCAAGGAATTTAAATGAAGTTCATAGATGATACATCCTTGAAGTGCCTCAACCTCTTGCGCTTGAATCTGATTCGCAAGCTTTTCCACAAGTGCTGTTTTTCCTACACCGGGCTCTCCAATAAGCAAAGGATTTGCTTTATCCTTCCTAGATAAAATACTGATCATAAAAGAAAGCTCTTGTTCTCTTCCTGTGATATCCGCATTGTTACCACAGGTATTTAAATTTCTAAGCTCATTCACTTTATCCAATTCGTTTATTTCCCCATGCTCTAGTTGACTTAACACCTCTGTTTCCTCCATATCATAACGATGCAAAATCTCAATTGCGACACAAGCAGGCGTTTGTAAAAGCGAAATACTTAAGCTATTCACATCAATAGAGGTCATCGATTTTTTTTCAGATAAATGCTTTGCACGTTCCATGATATCTTCTACGACTTGTGTAATGGCGATTTCCTCTACATCTTGATCCTTTAAGCCAAATAAGACCATCAAATCTTCCTTCAATTGAAAATAAAACATACCGTTCATCGATAAGATCTTTGACAACGGTGCACTGGTATCTTTCAAAACAGCAAGTAAAACATGCTCACTGCCAATATAATTGTTTCCCATATCCTTTGCTTCTTTACGTGCATCTTTCATAATATTGGAAACCTGTTTATTCAGGCGATAATCCATATCATCACTCCCATCAGTATTATCTTATGCTTTTTGATACAAGCTTTTGTTAGTATGTCCATTTTCTTTTTTCGCATGCAATTATGCATTGCATTTCTTTTCTTCACCACTTATAATGAAGAAAAAGGAGGAAGTCATGATGCGTAAAGATATTAGAGTGAAACCCGGAAGAGCACAATCTGCGATCGGTATGATCGTTGGTATCGTCTTTGTCCTCATAGGACTATGTTTCGTCATTCCTCAAATGGGATTATTCGGTATCCTTTGGACCCTCATCGCAGTCGCAATTACAATCATCAATGCCATCAATGTATTCAGTGAAAAAGGAGTTGCGACTTCAAGAATCGAAGTAGATGATTGGAAAAGAGAAACAAGCTCTTCATCTGTAGAAGAACGACTCAAAAAAGCAGAAGATCTTTATCAAAAGGGAATGATTACCAAAGAGGAATACGATCAAAAGCGAAAGGATATCCTTAACGATATCTAAAAGAAAAAGCAGTTCATTACTGCTTTTCTTATGGCTTTGTACTTTCAATAAACCATCGATTACGCTCATAAAACAGATTTCGCACATTCCCTTGAATCCTACATTCATATAAGATCCCACAGCCTCCTACCTCACTGACTGCCTTTCTTACCTTTAGGATACGATCAATAGGATATTGCACACCATTATCCCATACCAATACCTTTGGTATCATACCACCGTTTTTATCTATCCACACAATGACATCTACATATTTTTTATATCGTCTCATGATCAGAAAAAGGATACCGGATAAATAATGTGATCATGCTTTGGATCAAAACCGGTAAGCTCTTTATCCAAAGCCATACTACATCTTCTCGCTTTTTGATAACCGAATTTCTCACGTATCTCATCCATGGTTTCCTCTAATATTCGCTTTTTCGCTTGTTCTTTTTCATCTTCAAACATATTCAACTGATGATAGCCGTGAATAGACTCTAATGCACTAACAGAAACACCGATGGTACGAAGTGGCATGCGAAAGTCATAATGTTTCTGAAGCAAATCTAATACAACAGGCATGATATCCGAAACAAGGTTACTAGCCTGTGTGATTTTTCTTTGTCTCGTAAAACTGATCAAATCCTTGTTTCTTAATGATATGGAAATTACCCTACCTTTTAACCCCGCTTCTTTTAATCTGGATGCGACAGATTCCACAAGCACATAATAAACAAGCTTTGCGTCCTGAAAATCACAAATATCTTTAGGTGCTGTAATTGCATTCCCAATTGATTTTATCGGCTCTTGATAAAACGTATCCGCAACTTGAGATGAATCCTCCCCATTCGCAAACAGATGAAGGATCTCACCTACCTTACCAAAATGATCACTCATCCACCCTTGTGGTAATCGTGCCAAATCTCCTATCGTTTCTATTTGATAAGCCTTCAGCTTTTGAGCAGTAGCTCTTCCCACATAAAGCAAATCACTTACCAGAAGAGGCCATACTTTACTTTTATAATTTTCCTTTGTGATTTCCACAAGCCCTAAATGCTTCACCATATCACTACCTAGCTTCGCAAAGATCTTATTGTAACTGATGCCAATGGATATCGTCAAACCCAACTCTTCTAACACACGCTTTTGAATCTGTCTTGCAATTTCTTTTCCACTTCCAAACATAGATATTGACTCGCTTACATCCACCCAAGCTTCATCTAAACCAAACGATTCCACCTTATCGCTATATTCTCGATAGATGTCCTTCACCTGTTCTGTATAATACAAATAATCACCATAATTGGGATGTATGATCTTAAGATCAGGACATTTTGCATAAGCTTCTCTTAACGATTCTCCTGTGCGAATCTGATATTGTTTCGCAATGTCGTTTTTTGCCAGAATGATACCATGACGTTTTTCCTCAAAGCCTCCGATTGCCATAGGAATCTTACGTAACATTGGATATTTCATTTCTTCAATCTGTGCATAACAGTGATTGATATCACTATGTAGTATCATACGTTCCATGATCATCCCTCCTGCCGTTAATTATACGTTTCACGTTCCATTTTTCAATGGAAATTGGAACATTCACAAGATTTACCAGAAGGCCTTGGTAGTTATTTCCTTTCGTTGTAAGCGAGATTTCACTATGCTATACTCAAATCAAAGGAAGGTGAAATCATGCAACTGAATGAGTTGATTCGTTACTATAGAAGCCTTCACGGTTGGAGTTTAGAAGCCATCGGTGATTATGTAGGTGTATCCAAATCTACCATTAAGCGATGGGAAGATGGAGAAAGCAAACATATCCCAAAAGCAAGATTACAAAAACTCTCTGAGCTATTCGGGATCGATATGAGTGCGAGTATGCATGGTCAAATCAAACCTATTTTAGGCTATGTAAAAGCCGGATATGATCTATTTGCACAAGAGCATATTTTAGGTTATAAAGAGGTCAGTAGTAAAGAAGCTCGCCAAGGGGATTATTATTTAAAAGTAACAGGAGATAGTATGAGTGGCTCAAGAATTCATGATGGAGATCTTGTTTATGTCAAACAATGTAAAGATGTTGATCATGGTGATATTGCCATCGTCCTATTAGATGGACAAGAGATCACTGTAAAAAAAATCATAAAAAAAGAAGACACTTTGATCCTCATGGCAACCAATCCGGCTTATGAGCCTAAGGTCTATACAAAACAAGATTTAGAAGAACAACGCATCCAAGTCATCGGGAAAGTAGTTCACGTAAAATTATATTTTTAGGTATGAAGTTACAAAAAGTGTCCATCCTTTGAATAACATAAGGAGGAGAGCTATGTACGCAATCAGAAGCAAAAAAACAAATCGTTGGTTTAGAGGAGTTGATCCATCCGTTGGAAAAGGAAGTTCCCATCATATTTTATTAGATGAAGAAATTCCAACCTTATTTAAAACAAAGGAAAGTGCTCGCATAGAGTTATTAAGTGATAGCCTGAGTATGAAGAATTTTGACATTATTGAGGTATCTCTTATTGTGAATGAATCAACCTTATCATTATCCTAAAGAAAAGAGATGCATCT
>NZ_JBEQZJ010000067.1:0-11814 GCF_045223415.1 Hoskinsella mucinilytica
TAAAAAGGAAGTGGTCAGACAACTTCCTTTTGACGTTATTAACAATGATCCATTGTTTGAAACAAACGATAGACAGCACCTAATAAACCTGCATTGTTCTTACATTTACAAGCCATCAGCTTAGGCATATGTACCATAGATAATACATGATATTCTTCACACATCTTTTCATATTCTTGTATCATACCTTGCATTGCTTCCTTTGAATTACTGATTCCTCCTCCGATCAAAATGATTTCAGGCGCAAGAAATACCGCAATGTTTATATATAAAGTTGCGCATGCATGGTAGAAGTCTTGAATACATTGTTTGGCTATCATATCTCCTGCCTCTTTTCGTCGATAGATTTCTTTAGCATCTAATACTCGTTGTTTTACGGCGTAGCTATAGTTTCTACATAAGCCTGCGATCGTTGCGGCATGATAGGAAAACGATTGTTCATCATATTGGTGTTCTTGTAAACCAGTCAAAGCAATTCCAAATTCTCCGGCAAGACCACCGATACCACGATACAGTTTATGATCAATATAAACAGCTCCACCTACTGCCGTACCTAGAGTCAAACATACAAAATTAGCATGATCCTTTGCATATCCCAACCATTGTTCACCGGCTGCTGCACATTTAGAATCATTTTCTACACTTACCGGCATGTGTAAACATGCTTGCAGTTCCTGTTGTAAATTTCTATGGAGGAAACATTTCACTGCACCACTTGTTTGAAGATACCCATCTTCTTGGATGATTCCGGGAGTTGATATACCAACACCACATAATTGATCTTTCTCATGTTCCTTTACATATTCCTTGATCAAAGTAATAAAAGCTTCATAATCTTTTGGTGTATCTTTCATATCTTGAGATAAAATTTCTCCTTGATCATTGACAATTCCCAGTTTGATTTTTGTACCTCCGATATCGATTCCTGCATAATGACTCATTTTATTACCTCTTTTCTTTTCAATGTGAATGCTTCAAAAGGACGTAGCTCTTTCATCAATAAGAGTTCCTCAGGTACTACATGACCTACGATATTTATTCTTCGATCTTTTTTTCGAGGTCGTAGAATTATTTGTAGTTCTCCTTTGTATTGTCCATATTCCTCATTTAATATGACAACATCACCGACGTTAAGATCTCTTACCTCACCTCTTGCGCTTAAAGCTTCCTTATGAAAACGAGCACGATGTTTGGTAGAGCGAATCACATATTCAGAAGCATCTCCTCGATATTCTTGATTACATAATACAATGGTTTCCTCAATTGGTGAAACCTTTTCCATCTCAATGGTTAAAAACGGCATGGATGATTGATGATAGTGGGCAATGTGGCGTAGCTCTTCTTCACTGGCATAGGCATTTCCTATGATTATCATGTCAACAAGTCCCATCATTTGCATATGACGAAATTGAACCTCTAATGATACATCACGATGGTCTTCTAATGTACATAATCCTTCGGATACAGGCCATGGCGATATGGAGGCTTTTTGTGATGTGATAAAAGCCGCAATCGGTATATGATGATTTAAAAAACGTTTCGAACATTCCACAAAGGTTGATAACGGCAATCCTGTATAACGTTGTGGATAAAAATTATGTGACCCACACATTTGATTTCGATTTGGCTGGAAATCTAAAATGCGTTCCAGTTCATGCGTATTTCTACTAACATTGAATTCGATTTGCAAGCCATAAGGATTATGTGTCATCATAGCCTCTGTTTTACCATCATATCCAGAATCTAAACGAATAGAGGTAACACCTAAATCATGAAAGTAATGTAGGTCATGCTCATCTCCATCAATATATTGAAATACCAAGGGGTGGATATCTAAGCTTACGCTCATACCGATTTTTTTTGCGCATGAAATACTCTCTTTGATTCTTTGAATACTACGTTTTGGATCGTGAATATCTAATTGTAAAAAGCTCATAAATACATGTGTAAACCCTAAAGAATATGCAAGCTCCATATAGGCTTGATCTTGTACAAGGTCTGTTTTGTCCGGATATAAAGATATACCTAATTTCATATGATCACCTTCCTAACTACAGTATACAGAAAGTGAAGGTTATCCTTTATCAGATATTTATGTTATATATCATAATTTTATCATATCTTGTCCAACAAAAAAGAGAATGAAATCTACACACCAATTTCAATTCCCTTCATTTATTCTTTATTTATTTTCCACCGATTGCTTGGTGTAATTCGCTTGTACCATCTTTCAATAATTCGATGCCATCTACCAATTGTACTACACCTTCTTTCAATGCTTGATTACCATCCTTAACACCTTTACCGGCTTTCAGTAATCCTGACTTTAGTTCAACCAATTTCCCCATACCTCCACAAAGCGTATTGATTCCTTCTAATATCGGTGTTGAAGCGCTGAAAAGTGCATGTGCACCAGTTTGAAGTGTTGTGATACCTTCCATCAATGATGGTGTATTTTGTTGTAGTAAAGATGTTCCTTTAACCAAAGCTTTGGTTCCTTGTTTTAGATCTTTTGTCCCTTGTGATAATACATTCGTACCAGAAGAAACAGCCCTTACTCCAGATAATAAAGCATTTGTGCCTTCATTAACAGCAGACACACCATTCACATATGTTGTGATACCTGTTTTTATTCCTTGCTCTTCATCCATGATAAAGTCAATCATTCCATCAATTCCTTGATTCATTTGTGTGATACCCAGAGGAAGCATGGAAAATTGCTGAATTCCTTGATTCAATCCTTCATATGATTGAGATAAGCCAGATGCCCCGCTACTTGATGCTGAGGTTACTTGTTTTAATTCAGATACACCTTGACTTGCGTCTTTCAATGCTTGATCAGTTGCTAAATAAGCAGTTGCCATAGCTTTGATCGTATCTCTACCATCTTTGCTGTTTAACATACTTTGCATGATAAGTGTAAAATGCTCATCATCCGCAGTAGCCAATTGCGCCATGAGCGCCTTTGCATTTTCATTATGATAAATGTTTTCTTGTAGTGTGGTCAAGCTATATTGTAGTGCATCGATTCCTTGATCTACGACTGCAGTTGATTGAGATAAGGCATTTATCCCATCTTTTACTTTACTTGAACCAGTGGTCAGTATCTGGATCTGCTCATCATCCGGCACGATTGTCAATCCTTGTTTTAAAGCTTGTAATGCTGAGGTCATTTGATCCGGTGCTTCTAATAACATCTGTTTTTGCTTATCCAACATCGTCGTTGCTTTACTCAGTTGATCCGCACCATCTACGATCTGACTCATGCTTTCATCTAGTTTTTCTGTGCCATTTGCTAAGGTATTGACTCCTTCATCTAATTTTCCAACACCTTGATGAACATTTATGACCCCATTGGTATACGTATTGACCCCTGAGTATAGTAAATCTGTGCCATCTGATAAAGTTTTAACACCTGAAACATACTGAATAGCACCATTTTCCAATACCAAAGCACCATCACTTGCGCCTGTTACACCATCAGTATACTTCACCAAACCATCATACAAGCCACTACCCAACTGATCTACACCATCTACACCTTTTTTCAATTGACCGGCACCTTCATAAAGTGATATACTTCCATCCTTTAATTGCCCTGTTCCCGCTTGCACATTTGTTAGAAGCATACCTCCACCACCAATTCCCCCAACAACTACGACCCCACTTAATCCCGCCAACAACAACTTCTTTTTACCTAACATAGAATCCTTCCTCCTCATATGTTCTGATATCAGAAAGCGCTTACACCAATGATAAAAAAATAAAAGTATTTTTATCTTCACGCTATCCCTATCATTGCATTTAGTATATAATAGGCAATGATACAGATATATTAATATTTTTATATTTCTATCTGATTTTTTAGATAAAGTAGGTGAATTTTATGAATGATCTTTCCATCCTTATTCCAATTCTAGATGAGTTATACGCAAGGACCCACATACCGATCTTGATACTTGACGCAGCTTTTCAACCGGTTTATCCTATGATTTCTTCACCCTTATTTCAAAAGGTCATCCAACCTCTTCCTTTTTCTTTTCAACATGATATAGAACTCATCGTAGAAGATCATAGTGCTGCATATGCTACGATCTCTTGTTGTTTGAATGATCAAAACTATACCATATTATGTGGCTGTTTACTTCATCAACTAGATCAGAATGCGATTCCAACACGTATTCAAGCTTTGATACCAAACATCATGCTACATCGCCATATTACAAGCGAACATCTTTCTACTTTTACCAGCTTTATCAAAACTCTATCTATGATCGTTTATACGAAAAAAATCAGTGAACAGGATATTCATACCATTTATTTTCAATCCAAAGATTTATCACAAGATGAGGATACCTTGACCATTCGACGGTTGGTACAATCAACACCCGGCTATTATGCGTGGGAACAAAAATTTTTTTCATCTTTTACATTAGGACGATTTGATACCATGAAAACGATGTTAAAAGAGATGCATCGTTATGATATCGAAGAGGTACATCCGGAAACACTGGAAATCGAAAAATATAAACTAGTAAGCTTTATCACCCTTTTGACAAGAACTGCCATTCACGAGGGAGCTCTTGTTGATCAAGCTTTTTCTTTATCTGATGAATATTTAAATCGTATCAAAGAATTACCCACAAAACAAAACAGTACCTTCATTGAAGACGCAATGATTGAATTTTATGCCCTATGTCCAAAATCAAAAGAACGCCATTCTCCTTATATTCATCAATGTATCCAATTTATCGATACCCATTTATATGATCGAATCTCTTTAAAGGATCTATCTAATGTCATTGGTGTTTCCGCAAGTTATCTAGCGGTTATTTTCAAAGAAGAACTAAAGGAAACCACAACACAATACATACAACGCAAAAAAATAGAAGAAGCACAGCGTCTTCTCCTATTTACAAATAAAAGCTCTAGTGAAATTAGTTCTTTATTAAGTTTTCAATCACAGAGTAGTTTTATTCAGGTTTTCAAAAAGGTATGTGGCATGACTCCTAAACAATTTCAAGCACAGGAACGTAAACTGTATTGATACCTATATCATGTAAGAGATGCCTTGATCGTTTGAATAAATTTTGTCGCTGCTGGGGAAAACACCTGATGTTTTTTCCATACCAAAACACTGCCTGTTTCAAGACTTGGATAAAGTGGCTTAAAACATGTAAGACTTTCTTCACTGTCTTTGATCAAATGATCGATCGTGATCGCATAACCAAGTCCTGCTTCCACAAGAATCGCAGCATTATAAATCAGATTGTATTGAGCGATCACATTCAAATCATCGAAGTTTCCCTGAAACCAATTTTCAATTTCGTTTTGTACGATTGCCCGCTTGGTTATGATCAAAGGCTTATGCAAAAGATCATCCGCAACTACGTATTCTTTTTGCGCAAGAGGATCTGACTTTCGTACCAATACGCCCCATCTTTGTTTCTCAGGTAAACGTAAAAACTCATAATTCTCTATGGATACCGGTTCTGTCAATAATGCGATATCTACCAACCCATGATTAAGCTTTTCCTTAATATCATCTGCATTTCCACTAAATAGATGATATTTGACTTGAGGATAGCGGATGGAAAAATCAGTCATGATATCCGCAAGATAATGAAAGGAATCAATCTCTCCACTACCGATAAAGATTTCTCCGCTCATGATGGTATTTTCAGTTTTAAATTCATGTTCTGTTTTATCTGCGAGTTCTAATAACTCTTCTGCTCTTCTTCTCAATAGCATTCCTTGATTTGTTAATCTAATTCTTCCTTTTCCTCGTTCAAACAGCTTTGTACCCAATTCCTCTTCCAGTTGTATGAGTTGACGAGATAGTGTAGGCTGAGTGATATTCAAAATGATGGAAGCTCTTGTGATATTTTCTTCTCTTGCGACCGTAAGAAAATATCGTAGTACTCTTAATTCCATAGAAACACTCCTCTTTACCTTTTATTGATGTCCTACTATTTTATGAGGAACATAAGGTTCTTCTAAGTAAGCAATATCCTCTTCACTCAATGTCACATGAAATGCTTGCGCAAAATCATCAAGATATTTTTCTTTTGTGATACCGATGACCGGTGAGGTAACCCCTTTTGCCCATAGCCATGCGATTGCGATTTGGGAGCGTGTAGCTTGATATTTCTCTGCGATATCAGCTACTCTTTCCACGATCAACTTATCAGATTCTGCTGTAGCATCATACTTTCTTTGTGCTACTTTATCCTCTTTGAATCGTTTCGATTCAGAAGTCCAATCTCTTGTCAATCTTCCTGCGGCAAGTGGGCTATAAGGTACAAGCGCAACACCCATATCGGCACATAATGGATTCATTTCACGTTCCTCTTCACGATATAATAAATTATAATGCCCTTGCATCACAGAAAATGTAGTCCATCCATGTTGTTTAGCGACATATTGAGCTTTCTGAAATTGCCAAGCATACATGGAAGATGCTCCTAAGTAATGTACCTTACCTGAACGCACGACATCATGAAGTGCTTCCATGGTTTCTTCGATCGGTGTATTGGGATCAAAGCGATGAATATACAAGATATCAATATAGTCTACACCAAGACGTTTCAAACACTGATCAACTTCATACATGATCGCCTTTCTAGATAATCCTTTTCCATTAGGTCCAGGTCGCATTTCTTCACTGATCTTTGTCGCAATCACGATTTCTTCACGAGCTGCATAATCCTTTAGTGCTCTACCCAATATTTCCTCACTGGCACCAAGTCCATATACATTTGCGGTATCAAAGAAATTGATTCCCATATTCAATGCCTTTTTGATAATGCTTCTAGATTGTGTTTCATCCAATACCCAAGAATGAATCCATTTTTTAGGATCACCGAAGCTCATTCCTCCTAAGCATAATTTTGAAACATCCAATCCGGTACGACCAAGTTTACTATATTCCATAAGTATCCTCCTCTTTATCTAACTTCATTTTAGACCTAAGTTTTGATTATGTCTAATACTTTGTTACTATGTTATATTATGCCTAAAAAGCATGATGATTTTCTATCACTTTTTTGCGTAGAAAAAAAGATCGTGATGATACGATCTTATATTAAACGTCTAATTTTTCATATTCCAGATCATTGACTTCTTCTAACCACTCGTTAAATGCTCCCTCTGCCGGCACTCCTATCGCCAAATGAGAAAACCAGCTATCCTTGGTTGCGCCATGCCAATGTTTCACTTCAGGTGGAATATTGACAACATCTCCTGTATGAAGCTTTTGTGCTGGTTTGCCCCATTCTTGATACCAGCCATTACCTCCGGTAACCAATAAAATTTGTCCACCGCAATGATGAATATGCCAATGATTTCTACAACCCGGTTCAAAGGTTACATTACCGATTCCAAACGGCTTCGTTGTTAACATATGCAAATAACTTGTACCGTTAAAATAATCAGCATATGCTGTGTTTTCATCACCTAATGGAAAAACTTCTTTTTCCAAATCCTTTAACATTTGTTCCTTATCCATGTGCTTCCTCCTATTTTGTTACTTCATTTATAATCGCAATTGCATTCAATGTTCTGGGATAGCCGATATATGGCTGACATTGCGTAATCGCTTCAATCAGATCTTGGCGTGTATTTCCTGCGGCAAGATTCGCTTTCGTATGAGCATGAAGCTGTTTTTCACACCCGCCTAAAGAAGCAATGACACAAAAGGTCAATAGCTCTCTTGTTTTCATATCCAGACCTTTTCTTGTGTAAAAGTCACCGAAACAATGCGCAGACAAATGATTCTGGATATGTTTTAGATCCTGAAAAGCATTATCATGCCCTGCTTGAATGTTATCTCTTCCAAATACTGAGCATTGTTTCTCAAAGCCTTTTTCAAATCTTGTTTGTTCATTCACCACGCTCATAGAAGCTGTTGAGGTATTGATCATTTCTTCTTTACCTACCTCATGAATATAGTTCAAGGCATCATTTACACTCAATAAACCCGCATAAGGAATCGCTTGATACACTGCTTCTTTGATGACTTCCATATCAGTACCTAACTGTAATAAAACTAACACATGATCCTTGATCAGCTCTTTGCCATCCTTTGCGGCCATAACTGCCAAAGTAATCAGTTCTCTTTTTTCCAAGTCCATGGTTCCATGTGCATATATTTCATCAAAGATATGATGATTCATGATTTCTTGCATCTCTTTATCTTCTTGAAAATAAGAAACCTCTGTCAAATATTGTCGAATATTCATTTTCTCACATCCTTTATATGTATAGTGTAATGCGATTGATACTTAATGTCTAATACCTATCAGCTATCTTTCTTCATGCTTTACAAGCATGCTAGGAAAAGACGAATCAAACCTTTGATTCGTCTTTGATGCATGATTCATGTTGTTGAATCACTTCTTGATACCAATAAAAACTATCTTTTTTGATTCTTTCCATATTCTTTAGGTCATGTTCCTCTCGATCTACGTAAACAAAACCATAACGTTTTCCATAGCCTTGATGTGTACTTACAAGATCCATAAAAGACCATGGACAATAGCCAATCAGATCCACACCATCGCTTATTGCCAATTGTGCTTGATAGAAGTGACGTTTATAGTAATCAATGCGATATAAGTCATGAACACATCCATCTTCACTCAATTGGTCTTTTGCGCCCAATCCATTTTCCGTTATCAAAATCGGTAGATGATATCGATCATAAACTCTTCTTAACGTAACTCTCAACCCAACGGAATCTACCATCCAACCGAATTCAGTCTGTTCTAGATGCTCATTTGTAGCACCACGGTAAACGCCTTCTTCCCCAATCATCACTTGTTGATCACCATTTCTAGGCTGACAATCTGTGCCATCATTTCTACTGGCACTTACCGTTGCACTTGCATAATAGTTTACACCGATAATATCCGGTTTTGCTTTTGCGATAAGTTCCATATCACCTTTTTCTATTACCGGCATATAACCTTTTTCTTCTAAATAAGACCATGCCAAAGTATTGTATCTTCCATGAACTGCTACATCAAGATATAACCAACATCGAATACTTTCCCAATTATCTGCGGCAATGACATCTGATGGATGACATGTTTCTGGATAAATCGCAGTGATATTCGGTGCAGGCCCGATCTTTGCTTGCGGACATAGCTCATGACACAAAAGGGTTGCTTTTGCGGCAGCAACAAACATGTGATGACATTGTTGATAAAGCTCTTTTTTTGTTGGTACCTTACCCGGATTCATTGCGTTTGGATGATTGATCATAACATTTTGTTCATTGATCGTTAACCAATACTTGACTCTATCACCATAATGCTCGAACAATATTCTTGCATATGTTTCAAAAGCATCGATGGTCGATCTAAGGTTCCATCCTCCCTTTTGATGAAGTGCATAAGGGAGGTCAAAATGATACATAGTCACGATTGGCTCAATACCATAACGTAAAAGCTCATCTATCAATTGATCATAAAATTGTATCCCTGCTTGATTGATTTCAGTTTCTCCATCCGGTAAGATCCTTGTCCATGCGATAGAAAAACGGTATGCTTTGAGTCCCAATTCAGCCATCAATTTTACATCTTCTTTCCAATGATGATAATGATCACTGGCTATCTTAAAATCTGTAATACCTTTCGTTGGCTCATGAACATCTTGTACAGATAATCCTTTACCATCCTCTAGATAAGCTCCTTCTACTTGATACGCAGAAGTAGAAGCACCCCATAGAAAATTTCCTGGGAAATCTTTTATTTTTTTATGATACATGATACTACCTACCTTTCCAACCTTAGTAGCTGTTCACCACCGGTGATTGCTTTTTCTTTCTCTACATGAATGGAAGAAAATTCTTTGCTATTGGTCACAATGACCATGGTTTGTAGACAATATCCTTCCTTTTCAATCGCTTCTTTATCAAAAGTCAGTAAGGTTTGTCCTGCTTTCACATGATCTCCTTGTGAGATAAAAGCTTCAAAATGAGCACCTTGTAATTCTACCGTATCGATACCCACATGGATCAATACTTCTACTCCTGAATCAGATACGATACCTATTGCATGTTTACTTGGAAATAAGGTCACTACTTCACCATCAAAAGGTGCGACAACACGATTATTTGTTGGTTCTATGACAACTCCATCTCCCATAGCACCACAAGCAAATGCTTCATCCTTTGCCTCCTTTAATGCCTTTACATCTCCTTCGATCGGTGCGAATACATCCATCATATCCTCTTTTACTTCCTCTGTTGTTTCATAACGATAACTTAAGACCCATGTAATGATCGCAGTCACAATGATACTGATGATCAATGCGATAAGAATGTTATAGAAAAACGTCATGGTATCATCCCCGATATAAAGCAATACAGCAGGAAGACCGGAAGATCCTGTCGCAAAGCGATGGGTATGTGTTAAGCCGGCATAAAGACCTCCGAAACCACCACCGATCATTGACGCAATCAAAGGATATTTTTTAGGAAGATTTACACCATACAACGCAGGTTCGCTAATTCCCATATAAGCGGTAATGGATCCTGAAGTCGCAAGTTGTTTGATCTTTTTATCTTTGGTACGAATCGCAACCACTAAGGCAGCGGTAGCTTGTGCAATATTAGAACATACACAACCTGGACCAAAAATACTATCATAACCTAAGGTTCCCATTTGCATAACACCCAATGGAGCAACCCCATTATGTAAGCCAAACATAACCATCAACGGTAAGAATCCGCCAATCAATACAGCCGGAGCCCAACTTGCATTGGTACTTAAAAAGGTAAAGAAATCCGCAAGATATCCACCTAGAATACTACCGATGGGACCAAGCAATGATAATGCAAGGGTTCCCATGATCAAGAACGTCAACATTGGCACAAATACCAATTCCACAGCCTTTGGTATCCATCGATTTAAGAACTTCTCGACATAAGATTGAACAAATACGATCAAAATGATCGGGATAACGGTAGAAGTATAAGTAGCAAGTGTAAATGGTATGATACCAAAGAAATGTATCGGTTCATTGGCACTTACCAAAGCGGTCCAATTCGGATGCATCAAGATTGCGGCCACAGATACAGCCAAAATAGGATTACATTTTAACTTCTGTGCTTCGGTAAAGGCCAACAACATCGGCAAGAAGAAGAACACTCCATCTGCGAATAAATTTAATAAATAATAGGTTTGAGAATCCGTTGTTATAACCTTACATACAACCAATAGTGCCAATACTGCCTTGACCATACCGGCACCGGATAACGCAGGTATGATTGGTTGGAATGTTCCTGCCACAAAATCAATGATGGTTATCGCTATTCCTTTTTTCTGTTTCGTTTCAACTTGTTGTGTTTGCTTATGATCTATGAATTTATCCACCTCTTCAAACACATCTTTTACATGCGTACCGATAACGATTTGATATACTCCTGCATTTAAAATGACTTTCGCAACGCCATCCAATGCTTCAATGGCTTTTTGATCTGCTTTATTTTCATCTATCAAATGAAAGCGTAGACGTGTTTGACAATGATAAACATCTTGTATGTTTGATTTTCCTCCGACTAGCTTTACAATATCCAAAGCTAATGCTTCTTGTTTTTTACTCATCATGGTTTCCTCCTGGGATTAGGATGAAAAGAGCGTTGTTCATCCAGCAATTGCTTTTGTCCGGTTTGGATTGCTTGCTCTTTTTTCCTCGCTTATAAATTAGCATACGAAAAAAGCGGTTTCAAGCAATTCCACGATTACGAAAAAAGGTTTCATTTTTTAAGTGTTTTATCTTGTTTTATATGAAAAAACATGAAACTTTATA
>NZ_JBEQZJ010000068.1:0-11437 GCF_045223415.1 Hoskinsella mucinilytica
GCCAACGTATTCATTTTCCCCTTCCATAATACCAAAATGAATTTCTTTCAGTTCTTTTCTGATGGTAATGGGAATAGGGGTATTATTTTCTTTCATGATCAGTTCTGCACTGTCCATAGCTCGCTCACTTGTAGAGGAATAAGCAGCTTCAAATGGAATGTCTTTTAACCTTATGCCCAGATCACTGGCCATTTGTATCCCTTGTGTCGTTAATGGAGAATCACACCATCCTTGCATGAGATGTTTTTGATTGAATAATGTTTCTCCATGTCTTACGATATAAAATGTTAACATGTTATGCTAACCCCTTCTTTCTTTTGAAGCAACAAAAGCAGACCGGCAAATCGGCCTGCATTGTGCTTTAGTCTAAATCTTCTCCGTTTGTGGAAATGACCTTCTGATACCAATAGAAGGATTTTTTCTTATAACGTTTTCCATCTCCGTTACCTGCATCGTCTTTATCTACATAGATATAACCATAACGTTTGCTCATTTCACCGGTGGAAGCACTCACAAGGTCGATACAACCCCATGAAGTATATCCTAACAGATCAACACCATCAATTTCTACAGCATCTTTCATCGCTTTGATGTGCTGACGTAGATATTCAATACGATAATCATCTTCTACTGTTCCATTGACCAATTCATCTTTTGCGCCTAGTCCGTTTTCTACGATGAACAATGGTTTTTGATAACGATCATATAGAGAATTCAAGGTGATCCTTAATCCAAGTGGATCGATCTGCCATCCCCAATCACTTGCTTTTAGATATGGATTCTTCAATGTCGCAAAGACATTGCCACTTGTTTCTTTATTAACTTCAGGATCTGCACTTGTCAATCTGGAAGAATAGTAAGAGAAAGAAATGAAATCAACGGTATGTGCCGCTAAGATTTCTTTATCATCTTCCGCAAATGGAATTTCAATTCCTTTCCGTTCTAATTCTTTTAATGCATAAGCAGGATAAGCCCCACGAGATTGTACATCAATAAAGAAATAATTTTCTCTATCCTTTTCCATAGATTTCCATACATCTTCTGGTGCGCATGTATTGGCATACGTATTTCCTGCCGCCAACATACAACCTACTTTATTGTTTGGATCTATTTCATGTGCGATTTTGGTTGCCCATGCACTTGCGACAAGTTCATGATGAGCTGCGCTATATTTTACAGCTTCTTCATTTTCTCCCTCTTCCATGATCAAACCTGCGCCCATAAAAGGTAAATGAAGGATCATGTTAATTTCATTGAAGGTCAACCAATACGTTACCAGCCCTTTATATCTTGTGAATAATACAGTTACCAATCGTTTATAAAATTCGATCAGCTTACGATTTTTCCATCCACCGTAAGTTGTGATCAAATGCATCGGACAATCAAAGTGAGTGATGGTTACCAATGGTTCGATTCCATATTTATGGCATTCTTTGAATACATCCTCATAAAACTTTAATCCTTCTTCATTTGGTTCTTCTTCATCTCCATTTGGGAAAATTCTACTCCATGCAATGGACATACGATAGGTCTTAAATCCCATCTCTCCAAATAAAGCGATATCTTCTTTATAATGATGATAAAAATCGATGGATTCCAAAGCCGGATAATAATGATGATCATCGATTTCTGTCATTTTCAGTTTTCCCATACTGACAGGAAAGCGATCCTTTCCATGTGGTACCACATCAACATTGGCAAGACCTCTGCCTCCTTCTTGATATGCACCTTCACATTGGTTGGCTGCGGTTGCGCCACCCCATAAAAAATCTTTTCTAAATGGCATAAAATACCTCCTTTTTCTCATACATTTTTATTTTAACACATCAAAAAAATGCGTGTGGTTCAAAAATATGAAACTTTCGTACATTCCAATTTTTCAGCTTTCCTATCTTTCTATATGGCGATGATCTAGTGGAAACACTGCATTTGCCAAACGAAACAAACGACAAGCAATGGCATATTTGATATCCAATGACACTTGTTTTTTCTCATAGAATGCTTGTAGCTGTGCATGAGATACATGAAGTAGTTTACTAAGACCTTGGATGGAAATGCCATATTGTATGATAAACTTTTCTAAAATCGCTTGAAGAATGGCATCTTCTTCGACCTGATAGTCCATAATAGAGAATCCATTGATCAACGCATGTATTCGTGTTTCATCCTCTTGTGTATATTGATTTTCTAAGATATCTTCTTCCTTTAGACCTAAGATGGTTGCGAATGTTTTCGCATCGATCCCATAAGCATCGTATAATTTTTTTATTGCTTCCTGCATCTAAACGCCTCCGTTCAGCTGTAGTATAGCATGTTTTCCTATCAATCACCATGAAGGAATGATGTTCTTAACTATTTTGTTTCTGCTCATATAAGGCAGCAGGATTTAGATCGACATGGAAGTCCTTTGCCAATTGTTGAAAGCCTTCTACGCTGATGGTTTGAAGTTTATCAGGTCGCACAGAATGTACTTTAATCCAGATTTCGGCACTTTTTTCTATCGTATGCATCAATCCGAAGGTCGAATCAAAATCTACACCACTGCAAAACAACCCATGATGTGCCCAAACGATGGCACGATACTGTTCCATTAAGCGACTTGTTTCCACGGCGATCTCTCTTCCTCCTGGTACCATCCATTTCACAACGCCTACTCCTTCAGGAAAAATAACAGGACATTCTGTCATCATTTCCCACAGCTCTCTTGTGAAGATCTCATCCTTTAACGGTAGTAAAAAGGTCAAGGCGATCAAATTAGGACAATGTGCATGATAAATAACTCGTTCCATCGCATTGCTTTTTCTTTTTCTGACTTCCATATTCATCAAATGTGTAGGTAGTTCACTGGTTGGTTTTCCACCATCTTCAAACCCCCAACAAATTCGATAAGATTCACCGCTTTCATCTACCTGAATGATACCTGTCGTTATCATCGGTGCTTTTTTCATTTGATGAAAGTATTTCCCTGTTCCTGATAATAAGAAATATTGATTTGCCAATTCTTGGACCTTTGTCTGAATCGGAAACCATACATCTTCATGAATAAGTTCCTCTTCGATCATTGCCACCTCTTCTTGGTTTAACCAATAAGTCAGATTACCACCATTTCGTTCATGCCATCCAAGCTGATCTCCATGAGATGCCATTTCGATATATTTGTTAAAAAACACTGTATCCATGACCTTCATATTACCTTCTCCTTTTAGATAAAACTTCATCTTCATAAGTTTGAATCTGTTTTTGCCAATCCAATTGAGGAACGTTATGTTGTGTTAAAAATTGATTCCATACCTCACCGAATGGCATCGTTTTTAATTCTTCCTGTAAGATCATCAAGCTTGTGAAATCTTGTCGATCTTGTAGTGATTTCATTGTTTCATGTGGCATTAACAATGCATATAACAATGCCTTTTGCATATTTCTCATACCTACCACCCATGCGGCGATACGATTGATACTGGCATCAAAGAAGTCCAAGGCAAGATAAACTCGATGAATGGCATCATTACGTATGATTTCTTTGGCGATTTCTTTTGTTTCATCATCGAATAATACGACATGATCACTATCCCAACGTACCGGGCGTGTTACATGAAGTGCTATTTTTTCATGAAATAATAACATACTACTGATTTTATCAGATACATATTCCATCGGATGATAATGTCCGTTATCCATCAAAGGAGTGATCTTTTTTTCATTCGCATAGTTGATACAAAACTCACTGGAGCCTACGGTATAAGACTCCATACCAATACCGAACACCTTAGATTCCAAGGTCACTGCTACTTTTTGATGATCATATTCTATGGATAATATATCATCCAAGGATTCTTGAAAACGTCTTCTTGGTCCCATACGATCTGCCGGTACATCTTTTAATCCATCCGGTATCCAAATATTCATCACACAGGTCTGACCTGTTTCTGTCGCAAAGTATTCACTGATACGAATACAAGCCTTACAATGATCGATCCAAAACTTACGAATATCATCGTCTACTGATGATAAAGTAGCATCTTTTGCCTTTGGATGAGAAAACAGTGTCGGATTAAAATCAATACCCAAACCTCTTTTTTTCGCAAACGCTACCCACGCTTGAAAATGTTTTGGTTCTAGTTGATCTCGATCCACAACTTGACCATCTTCAAATACTGCATAGCTGGCATGTAGATTGATTTTATGTTGTCCCGGTATCAGCGACAACGCTTGATCCATATCCTGCATCAGCTCTTGTGGTGTGGTTGCTCTTCCCGGATAATTGCCGGTTGTTTGAATACCTCCGCTTAAAGATTCCAAAGTATCAAATCCGATGACATCATCCCCTTGCCAACAATGCATGCTGATCTTAATGTCTGCTAATCGATGCATGGCTTCTTCTGTATCGACGCCAATATGTGCATATGCCTGTTTCGCTTTTTGATATGCTTCTATACTCATTTTCCTTGTTCCTCCTGTTTTCTTTGCATGTTAAGATTTCCGATGATGGTTGCTTCTTTTTCCCCTTTGATGATCGTCTTCCCTGTTGCTTTCGCCGTCCATTCATTTAAAAGCTCATTTTGACTTCCGCCCCCGACGATATAAATGGTATCGTAGCTTTTTTGGGTGAGCGTTTCTAATTCCTTTACGACCTTTTGATAAGCTATGGCTAAAGAATGATAAACACAAGCCGCTAGCTCTCCGGGGGTTTGTGGTATGGGTTGTCCATGTGTTTGACACCACGATTGTATTTCATGAATCATATTGGTTGGATGAAGAAAACATGGATCAAATACATCGATATAAGATGGCTCATGTTCACACGCCCTTGCAAGTTGTACAAGCTCATCAAAGCGATATACATCATTCAAACAATGTCGTACCTCTTGAATGATCCATAATCCCATGATATTTTTCAAAAAACGATACTTACCATCAAAGGATCCTTCATTTGTGAAATTCGCTTCCATGGCTTCACTCGTAAGGATCGCATGATCTACTACGGTTCCAAGTAAGCTCCACGTACCACTTGATAATATGATCTGATGTTCTTCTGTGACACTTGCATAAGCACTTGCTGTATCATGACTTGCACATTCTATCACATACAAATTACAGCCTATCTTTTCTTGCATTTCTTTTGTCAAAGGACCAATCATATCTTTTGCTTTGGTAAAGGGATGAAAGATATCGGTTGGTAAACCTACTAGCTTACACAGCTCTTCATCCCATGTTTTGGTTGTAGCGTTGACTAATTGTGTCGTGGACGCATTTGTATACTCATTGCACATGACATTTGTCAAACAATAAGTTAAGTAATCAGGAACCATAAGAAAATGTTTTGCTTGGTTTAGGATCTCAGGATGTTCCTTTTTCAAAGCCAATAACTGATATAACGTATTGAATTTCTGAAATTGGATACCTGTTCTTTCATATAACGTACTTTGATCAACGATCTTCCATACTTCTTCCATGATGCCATCTACACCTTGATCTCGATAACTGATACAATCATTGATTCGTTTCCCTGATGCATCCAATAATACAAAATCACAAGCCCATGTATCTATGGACATCGAATATGGAATTTTTCCAAGCTTCACACATTCTTTAATGCCTTGTATCACTTCTTCTAATAATCGATCGATATCCCAACAATCATGTTGATTCTTTCTTATCATTCGATTATCAAATCGATAGACTTCTTCTAGTTTCCATTTCCCTTGTTCGATATGACCTAATATGTGTCTTCCACTGCTCGCACCGATATCTACTCCCAGATAATATTTCATCACCATCACCTCAATTTCAACTATAGTATAAAAGAATCGCAGACATTCGGTAATGACGGTACTTGTTTAAATCGTTATCCTTTTTTGCGTACATAGGATATAAAAAAGTTTGACCTAAGCCAAACTTTTTATGATCGTTTTCTGATTTCCACAGGACCGAATAATCCACTAGGCTCACTTGGTTCACTTAAAGAGAACATATCATGAATTTCTTTATCCAGGGTATTGGTAACTTCAATTGATAAATGATGCTTTCCTTGTGTTAATCGATCGATTTCATATTGATAAACCGGTGTGATACGATAACCTAAATCGATATCATCTAACCATACCTGTATGGTTTCATAACCTTCTTCGATATGAAGCAATGCTTGTTCGATATCCATTGGACAATCAAAGTCAATTTCATAGCGGAAGGTACCACACGTACTAGGATATATCGTAGATAAATCAACCAACTTATGTAACGTCTTGGTATCATGAAACTGTGGATACGCTTGAGCACTTGCATAGCTGAGCTTCCATGCGCCATCGATGCGAAGATATGTTGTGCCAAAGGTATAAGGAGTTTCCCCACCTTCGTTTTCTACGATGATACAAGAACCATAAGGTCCCAGCAACAAGTCTTCCTCAAATGCATAGGATTCTTTTGTATAGACATCGATACGCTTTCCTTTTAATCCCGGTATGCTGGTTTCTATCGTTTGTTTTGGATGTACATTGACAAACATATGATATTCTTCGTTTCCTTTTGTGTAATGATAATAGCGAAGCCATGGCTCATAGCTGCTTGTTTGATGATCAAATAATCCTTGTTCATGTAATGTTTTTGATAATTGATCTAAGGAAAGGATCGGAAACGTTGGTAATGTGATAGGATCGCTACGATCGTATAAGTGAGATGGTGCTTCCTCTAGAATAAATACAGGAAAATCATACCGTTTGGCGTCTTGTAGAAATTGCATGGTTGCTTCTCCAATGTATTCATTGTATGGTAATATGAAACATTGATAATAGATACCATTGATACATAAGCCCTTTTCATCCAACTTCATTGGATAACGTTTATGATCAATGAAAACATCTGCGCAAATAAAGTCAAAATCAATCTGATGTCTGGTTAATTCTTTCGCAACCTTTTGCATCGGCATGAACTTTCCGCTCCATTCCCCTTCTGCATGATATAAAACAGCGGCGCTTGGATGTGGCATACCATCACTGAATAAGGTACCCATTTGTTGAAGATAGCGCATCAAAGAAGAGAAATAGCGAAATTGCGGATTATGCCCTTGCGCATAGAAATGTGGAGGGCAGTCCACATCAGGAAAGGAGGCTTGTGAAAAGGCATGTGGTACAAAGTAATTGATTCCACTGACCAAAAATAAATCAGCGATCCATTTCATTTCCTTTAACCCTTCATGCCAACCAAAGGCACCGAACACCTCAGCCATACATCTTCCCTTTTTCAAAGGATCGATATGAGCCAAAGAGCTTCCCAGTTTGGCAAGTGCATAGTGAAAGAATTCCATATCCCATGCGCCACGTCCATAGGAATGATAACCTTCATCCATACCGGGTAGCACCTGATTGATAACGATATCGACTCCTGCCATGTCTTGGGCGGCAAGGGCTCTGAAATAATGACCGGCTCCTACACCCAAACGAGCGTGAGAATCCTTATCTTCAATCACATGTCCGATATGCATGACACCATGATTTCTACACCAAGTACCGAGTTGTTCATCAAAGCATTCTTGATATAATCGGGTTGCGATATCCATATACTGATGACGATTTCTACCGGCATCTTCACTATCCATCCATAACGAAGCCAATGCACAAAGATGTTCTTCCTTCATGGCTTGTTTCCATCGATCCTCTAATTCTTTTGACCAAGGAAGTGCCATCGTTTCTTTTCCGATCAAACTATCCGCATTGACGCCTTTTTCATTCATAAAGCCCGGCTCATCTGAAAAGAAGCCTAAAATCGTCTTACCGAATTCCTCTTTGAAATGTTCATAGTGTGGTTCATAGACGGCTTTGATCAACACCTCACAGGAAGCTCGATCGACCATATTGATATAATCATCCTGATAACCGCTTTTTCTGCTTGTATACAACATACAGATTCTCGCATGACCTGCTTCAACATCAAAGAAAATCTGATCATCTCTGAGTTGATAGGTTAGTTCTTGAACATGATCGTTTTGGATGATCAATGCGCCATAAAAGACCTCGCTATCATCAAATGGATTTTTCAAATAGATAGAAGCCGATGTTTGTGGTCCGACGATATCAAACATACGATGAATCAACACCGTTTTTCGATGCTCTGGATAATGCTCCTTGATCCATCCATTGGCATATCCGGTTGGAAAGTGGCTATCATCTAACAGCCATACCTTCATATCGAGTTGTTTACATAGATCAATGATAAATGATAGATCTTCCCACCATAAATCCTTACAAAATGCCGGATGTGGTCTAGACTCTATACATACCTCATGGATATTGCTTTCTTTCATTTTATACAGATATTCTTTTATGACTTCTTTTGATTCCCCTTTTTGCCATAAAAAGGGCAACACTCTACTTTCATAGGTACCATCAAGTACCTGTTCGTATGTTTTATTCATAGAACCTCCTAACTATCACAGGAAGCCGTCAATCATGACGGCTATGTACTTATTTTTGTGGATCTGTCATGATATAAGCAATGACGGCGGATACGGCAAGAGCTATTAAAGCACATGCAATAAAACCATAGAAGCTAATATCCAAACCAGCTGGGTTGATCATAGATGGTATACGGAATAATCCATCTCCACCCATAGAATACATGTTGGCACCAAGTGCCGCAAGGATACCACCTGAGATTCCTCCACCGATCCATGCTGCCGCAAAGCATTTGATTTGCGGTAATGCAATCGTATAGATGGTAGGTTCCGTTACTCCACATAAGCAACTTGCCATACCACTAAAACCTACTGCACGTTTTTCTGCATCTTTCACCTTTAACGCATAGCCTAAAGATACACCGGCAAGAGCCCAAACCGTTAGTCCTAAGACAGCATTGATCGGATCCGCACCCAAGGTCACGATATTATTAATCAATACCGGAATAAAGGCAGCATGCAGACCAAGCAATACCATCAACTGCCAGAAAGCACCAAACAGAATACCGCCTAAGATCGGACTAAAGTTAAAGATATTCAATACGGTAGAACTTAATATATCAGACACCATATTCATAACAGGACCAATCGCTAACCAAGCCAATGGTACCGTAATTGCCAAAACGATCAAAGGTACGATCATTAATTGAATCATTTGCGGTATGATTTTCTTTGCGCCCTTTTCAAGTAAACTTGCGACATAGGATGCAAGAAGAATCGGGAATAGTGTATTAGAATATGTGGCATTGGTAATCGGAATACCTAGAAAATCCAATGCAACCTCTCCTGATAAGGCAGTGACCAAGCTAGGATAAACTAGTGCAGCACCGATGGTTGCCGTTACATAAGGATTACAGTTGAATACCTTCCCAGCTGAGAAACCGACAATGATCGGCATGAAATATAACATTGCATCTGCCGCCGCATACAACAATTGATATGTTCCACTATCCTTTGTTAACATGCCCACTGTCACAAAAATGGTTAAGATTCCTTTTAAAATACCACCGGCAATCATAGGACCGATCATCGGCATGATCATACCACTGATCGTTTTAAAGAATCGATTAAATAAAGTATCCTTTTTTCCACTAGATGCCACAGGTTCACTTTCCGTTGATAATCCGGCAACCTTCTTTACATCTTTGATCACTTCATTCACATGTGTTCCGATGATAACTTGATATTGACCACCCTTATTCATGACCCCTTTTACACCTTTGATTGCTTTTACTTCCTCTGTATTAGGAATGGTGTCATCTTGTAATACAAAACGTAAACGAGTCATACAGTTTTGTACACTGATGATGTTTTCTTTTCCCCCTACTGCTTGAACGACTTCGCTCGCAAGCTGTGTATAATCTTGTTGTTTAGCCATAATCATATCTCCTTTTCTTTAGATTCATGATGTCAGCGCTAGCTTATTGACACTTATAGTATAACGTGATGAAAGGACTTTCAAAATAACGCACTTTGACGGAAACATTATCTTTTTTTGCAAACACTAATAATGCTCATCCTCAATCATTTTACGATATTCATGTGGTGTCATCGTATATTTTTCTTTGAATATCTTATAGAAATAAGTGATGTTCTCATATCCAACAGCTTGCATGATAGAAGTGATGGATAATTTGGTACGCATCAATAAATCAGATGCTTTGTTTAACCTGGTTTCCTGTACCAATTGTTTAAAGGTAACACCGGTATATTTCTTTACGATACGACATATCTTGTAATCGGGCTGATTTAATTGTGCACTGATGGCTGCCAAACTACCTTCTTCATAATGTTCATCAATATATTTTAATATATCTAAACTTAGTTTCTTTTCATAATTATCCACAGAATATACTTCAATTTCATCACTATGTTTGATTAAATTCACCAATAAAAGTCCAACCAATAACTTGATAGAGATACTACTGGTAAGATCAGGTTCATATAGTTCTGTGATGATTTTTTCCATATTTGCCTTGATCGATCCTTGTTTGGATACCTTATAATATAAATATTCACCTTTTGAAGAGTTGGAATAAATGGTATTCATAATGAAATTTAAGATCACATTATCGATATCCGCTAAAGAGAAGATATATTGAAAAAACTCAGGTTTGATGATGAAATTAATGATGATATCCTCTTTTTGTGCTGCCTTTATCTCATGAGAAATCACGGTATTCAACATCATTAATTCCCCTTCCTTCATCGTGATCTGTTTCCCATCTATGATTTGTGTGAGCTTTCCTTTGTACACATATTGTAATTCGACATAGTTGTGTTTATGTATCGGAAAATCAATGAATCGGGTATGTTTACGAACACTGATCAACTGTTCGGGAAGCAATAACTTATCCTTATCGATCACAAAATTCTTATCATCCGTATACAGACTTTGATCTACCGTATTTCTTCCGTTTAATATTTCAAGTTCTTCTTCCGTATAAGCAAATAACTTTGTCAGTATCTCTTTTTTCATATGATCAAGCTCCTTTGTTCACAATTTTTTGAATCTGTTGTAATGTATGCTGAGCATCTAGCGTGGAATATTCAAAGCTATCGATCATCAAGATATGATCCTCATCGGATACATAAGGCATCACCATTTTTTTCGCATAAGCACATTGTGGACTTAACAACAAGATATCCGCACATTGACGAAGCTCATGAATGCTACAGGAGGATAATTGAAAATCGATCTGCTTTTGTTTTGCCAAAAGCTTTAGTTTCTTCATAAAGATCGATGCACTTACACCTCCGCTACATACTAATATGATATTCATATCGTACCACCTCTACCTTCTCTTTTCTATCCTAATTATAAGGAATTTTATCCTATTTTGCATTATCCCATCAATACAGAAACATTATCCTATTTTGCACAAACAAGAAAATGACCCATAAATGGATCATGTGAAAACAAAGTCTCCACACCTGAGTAGATTCCTCGCTCCCTCAGTAACATCGTTTTTTTTGATAGACCTTCTCCAT
>NZ_JBEQZJ010000069.1:0-11069 GCF_045223415.1 Hoskinsella mucinilytica
TAAGAAAAGCCTGAATTACTTCAGGCTCTGTTCTATACCACAAATTGAAGGAAATAGTCGATTTGTTTTTTCCACCAATACCAATCATGAGAAACGTCGTATCCCCAATAATCCACCCATACATCAATATGCTTGTCCTCAAATATCTGTTGCATTTGATGAAGACTATATTCCATTTCCTGTTCCCAAGCTCCTCGCCCGCAACAAAGAATGATCTCAGACTTATGGTAAAGTTCCATAAAAGGATGATCCATAGGCATATTTGGCATATAATCACTTGGTGAATTTAAATAAGTTAATTCATCATGGTAATCATGGAAGAAGAAGTCCGCATGATAAATTCCGGACATTGCGATACACTTATCAAAGATATCCGGTCTACGTAACAGAAAGTTCAATGCGTGAAAAGCACCCAACGAACATCCACATGTCATGATCCCCGTAGGTTGTGTTTTTTCTGTTTTTGCAATCTCATATATTCTTGGGACCAACTCATCTACGATATAATGTACATAACGCTCGTGCTGTTCCATGCGTTCTCTTGGGTTTCCTGCTTCATTGCTCCAAGTTTCTTTATCAATAGAATCACAACAGAAAAACTGAACTCGCCCACTGTCAATATATTCTTTAGCTGCATCGATCATTCCAAAGTTTTCAAAATCATAAAAACGCCCATCCTGTGCTGGAAAAACCAAACAAGGCTTGCCTGATTCACCATATACTTTAAATTCCATATCACGATTTAATTCATGAGAATACTCCTTATAATATTCGATCTTCATAAAGTTTCCTCCTTTTGTACATAGGATATAAAATCCCGTACCTGCTCCATACTTTCAAAACGTGCAATCAACATTTCATCGCCCATGGCATCTCGCCAAACCTTTGGTAAGATCTCATGCATCACCAGATTCTGCTCATATGTTTTCAATATATCATCGATATCATGAACATAAGATTTATGAAACTTACGTGAAGCATACACACAATGATAAGGTGCCGGCTTCATCAATCGCTTTGTATTTGGATCACTGATCATATCTGCCCATATTTGATAGGCATCTATTTCAAAGGCATAGTCTATCATATCTGCACTATACCCTCCAGGTACACGCATATTGACCTCTAATCCGGCTATATCTCCCTGTTTTCCAATTCCTTGATGATCCCTTGCCAAACGGAAAAATTCAAGATGAAACCATCTTCCCTTTGCTTTAAATGCCTTTAAAACAGCTTTTCCTGCTTTACGAAGATCAGATGGTATGTTACGTTCACTATAATAAGCAAGATGATCTTGACGATGAACGATTTCCATGATGCCTGTGGGAAATACATGAGAAGCTTCCAGTATCACTTTTCCATTTGTATCAACAATCCCATCATAAGAAACAATACTACCCTCGATAAACTGTTCCACCACAAATTGACTAGGATCATTCGATTCCTTAAAAAACGCTTCAACATCACCTTGATGTTCAAATTTATACGTTTTTTGTGCACCAACACCTTCTCTTGGTTTTGCAATACAAGGAAAGCCATATACTTTCGTAAAGGCTAATACCTGATCAAAAGATGTTACCTCAATCAAAGCAGCGACAGGAATATGGGCCTTTCGATAGCCTTGTTTCATGAGTGCCTTACTTTTGACCATTTCTACCTCATTTTCCTGATAACCGCTGGTGATATGAAAATCAGTTCTCAATCGAGCATCCATTCTCATCCAGTATTCATTATTTGACTCTAGCCAGTCAATTTTACCATATTTGTATGAGAAAAAAGCGACAGCCTGAAACATCTGCTCGTAATCATTCATATCTGCAACAAAATAATATTCCTGCAAAGCATGTTTACATTCATAGGATAAGGAATCATATGGTTGATCCCCTATACCAAGCACATTGATTCCGTTGATTCTAAGACTTTCACAAAACTTCCAGTAATTTTCAGGAAAGTGAGGGGATATAAAGATAAAGTTCATAGATACCCCAGCTTTCTGTTTTATTTATTATAACATACTTTATCAATTTTGTGTATTTATTTGAATTTTTAAACGCTTACAAACAAAAAGAAAAGGGACTATCTCCCTTTTGTTTCATAAAGCTGAGATACTGTCACCAATTGATATCCAGCATCTTGTAGCTTTGGAATAACGATACGTGCGGCTTGAGCGCTAGATGCATATAAATCATGCATTAAAATGATATCACCATCCTTGACCTCTTTCAAAATGCGCTCTACTACGATTTTAGCATCTCGATCCTTCCAATCTCTTGTATCCAATGTCCATGTAACTACTTTTGCATCATTGGCACATTGCAATACCAAATCATTTTTACTACCATAAGGCGGTCTTAATACTTGAGGATAGGTATGCGTGATCTGATAAATACATTCCTTCGTTTCTTTTATTTCTTCTTCAATTCCTTCTTTTGATAAGGTCGTTAATTGTTTATGAGAAAAAGTATGATTCCCGATTTCATTTCCTTCTAATACCATTCGCTGTAATAAGTCAGGTGCATTTTCTGCATTACTGCCTAATACAAAAAAGGTAGCACTGGCATTATACTCTTTCAAAGCATCTAAAATACTTGCCGTATATTTTTTACTAGGTCCATCATCAAAGGTCAAAGCAACCATCGGTTTGTCCTTATCTATCGGCTTTACGTTTTCATTTAAAACTTGATCATATGGCACAAAGGCACTTGTTGCTTCTGGCTCCATATCCATATAATCACTCACATCACTATACATAATTTCCATACTGGCACTTTGATCAAATAATCTACCTGATGGAAAATAAAAAACGATTCGATCCTTCTTTAACACAAATTGGGAGAAATTTTCTAAAGCTGCAGATGTATGTGCTTTAAAATCTGCTTGATCACATTCTTGAGGAAAACGCTCTTTGAAATAACTTTGTGCTTTCTCACTTATCATATTAAGATATTCTCCATGCATGACATCATCTAAAGAAACAAAGTGTTTTTCTTTACTATCATAAATCAGGGTCACAATGTCCTCTTTATTTTGATATATACTTTCATATAGATATAGTAATATGGATATATAACGATCATCCTTAACATATGATTCATAGGTGACGTTATATTCAGCCTTGCGTTTCTCTTTATATTCCTTAGTTCTTTCATCAAACTCTTTTTGTCTGTCATGAACGATAGAAGCTACTTTCGTATCCAGCTCTTCTATTTCTGTTTTCGGATATAAAATACTATATACACTATGTTCCTTATAGCCAAGCTCCTGCACACTTTCTCCGACCTCCTGATGTGGATTGTTTTTCTTTTTGAATGTGATATGAGAACAACCGCACAACAATAGCAGGCACAAGAAAGGGCATACAATCTTTTTTAATTTCATTGCTCATCACCTTTTCTCTCTAGTATAGTGAAAAAGAAGTGAAAATAATGCATAAATATGCGAAAAAAGTTGTTATTATGGCAATTTCGTTATATTATTATAATTGGTCTAAAAGGTGGAATAAATATGAGCGAAAAAGAAAAAATTATAAATATAGCGGTCATTGCCCACGTAGATGCAGGAAAATCTACCCTTGTAGATGCTTTCCTTCGTCAAAGTGATGTATTTCGCAGCAATGAAGAAGTAGTCGACTGTGTCATGGACAGCAATGATCTAGAACGTGAAAGAGGAATCACCATTTACTCTAAAAACTGTTCTGTGATTCATGATGGTGTGAAAATTAATATTGTAGATACTCCGGGCCATGCGGATTTCTCCAGTGAAGTAGAACGTATCATTAAGACCGTTGATACTGTTATCTTATTGGTAGACTCTAGCGAAGGTCCAATGCCTCAAACACGTTTTGTTTTGAGTAAATCATTGGAAATGGGACTACGTCCAATTCTTTTGATCAATAAAATTGATAAAAAAGATGCACGTCCTGAAGAAGTAGTTGATGAGGTTTATGACCTATTCTTGGATCTGAATGCCACAGATGAGCAGTTAGATTTCCCTATTCTTTATGGCGTAGCGAAACAAGGAATGGTTCAATATGATCTGAATACACCAAGTGATTCCATCGAACCATTGTTTAAAACAATTTTAAAACACTGTGAGGTTTATCCTGATATGGATGAAGAACCTTTACAGATGCAGGTTTCTGCATTAGCCTATGATGAATATATCGGTCGTCTTGGTATCGGACGTATTTATCAGGGTGTGTTAAAGGCACAAGAACAAATCGTTGTTTGTGATTCCTTTGGTAACAAACGTAATAAAGCAACAAGCCAAATATTCGTATATCGTGGATTGAGTCGTGTATCCGTACAAGAAGCTCACGCAGGCGATATCGTTGTTGTCGCAGGTATTGCAGATATTTCTATTGGAGAAACCTTATGTGAAAAGGACAAAGAAATTCCACTACCAAGCATTCAAATCGAAGAACCGACCTTAAGTATGAATTTTATCGTCAATAAATCCCCATTTGCAGGAAAAAGCGGTAAATTCGTAACAAGTCGAAATCTAAAAGAACGTTTAGAAAAAGAATTAGAGGTTAATGTTGGTCTGAAAGTAGAACCTACAGATAGTGGTGATTGCTTCAAAGTAAGTGGTCGTGGTGAGTTACATATCTCAGTTCTTTTGGAACAGATGCGTCGTGAAGGCTATGAAGTAGCAGTATCCAAACCTGAGGTCATCTTACATAAAGATGAAAATGGTAAAACCGTAGAGCCGGTAGAAGAAGTAGTCGCAATTGCTCCTGAAGAATATTCGGGAACCATTATCAATAAATTGAATCTAAGAAAAGGTACGATGATCGATATGGTAGAAGAAAATGGCTATGTTCGTATCACATATGAAGCTCCTACACGTGGTTTATTAGGATATCGTAGTGAATTTATCAATGATACTCGTGGTGAAGGAACGCTTGTACGTCGTATCAAAGGATATACTCCATATAAAGGAGATATTCAACAACGTGCCAACGGTGCAATGATTTCTACCGAAACAGGTGGAGCTATGACTTATGCATTATGGAACCTACAGGAAAGAGGAACCTTATTCATCTCTCCTCAGACTGAGGTCTATGAAGGTATGATCATTGGTGAATCAGCTAGAACTATTGATATGGATGTCAATCCATTGAAAAATAAAAAGCTGACAGCTATTCGTTCTTCTGGAAATGATGAAGCTATGCGTTTGACTCCTCCAAGAATCATGTCTTTGGAAGAAGCATTGGAATGGATCAATGATGATGAGCTAGTGGAAATCACACCGGATTTTATCCGTCTTCGTAAAAAGGGATTGACACAACAAGATCGTAAACAATATTATAGAGAGCGCATTTCATCAGAAGAAATATAAGAGCAAAGCTTCCCATTCGGAAGCTTTTTTCATAAGAAAAACCTGAACATGATGCCCAGGTTTTAAGATTTTCCATCAAATTTTGTATGACATTTCGGACAGGTAACGGTAATTTCTCCCTTTCCTTTTGGTACACGTAATTGTTGTTTGCAATGAGGACACTTCAAATATTTATGAGTTTTACGATCTCTCCAGCGATTTTTCCAGCTTTTGAAACGTGAAGTCACTGGATATGTCATACGAAGAAACTTTGTGTTTTCTCCTGAACGTTTGTATACATTACGACTGAACATTCTCCAATAACTTAAAATCAACAATAGAATAGAAACATAAGACACATAAGGTATCTGAAATATCATGGCTACCACCATGATCACAATCGCCAGAATCAACAAAAAGAAATTCAGTTGATCAACACCATAGCGCCCACGCATAAAGTTCTGAAACCATTTCATGAATAAAACTCCCTTCACTTGTGGGATATTATATCATGTTTTATATCACTTTTCTATGCTATCGACTGATTTCCTTTTATTTCACACATTGTAGGAATGGCTGTTAAAATATGCTATGATAAAGAAAAGAAAGAAGGAAGGAAGTTATGATGACAATAAAACTTTTGATGGTATGTAATAATGGTTGTTCCTCAAGTGTTGCGGCACAAAATTTACAAAAACAAATAGATCATGCCTCTCTTCCTTATGAAGTTATCGTTCATAGTAAAGCTTTTTATCTCACCTTCCCTTTTCATTTAGAGCCATATGATATCATCTTACTTTGTCCTCAAACTTATCATGAGTTATTAATGTTGGAAAAAGACAAATTGCCTGATATTCCTATCTATATGATTCCACCAAAAATATTTGTACAGATGTCTTATAGCGTGCTATTACAAGATATTGAAGACATACTTTTGCTTTATCAAAGTACACATCAAAACCCGATTCATTTCCCAGGAGAAGAGCATTATATGTCCAATCGCAGAAGCATTAGCTATCGTGATTTCATAAAACAAAAAGTATAATGATTGACATATTCTGAATTTGTGATAGGATATACATGACAAAAACTTCAGGGTCGGGTGAAATTCCCAATCGGCGGTAAACCCCGCAAGCCAAAATGGCATGAACCGTGTGAAATTCCGGTGGCGACAGTATAGTCTGGATGGAAGAAGTATTGTGTTTTTCTTATTGTGTCCCTAAAGGTTTTGTTGAAAACCTTTTTTATTTGTTAAAATGAAAAAGGCTGACGTAAAAAGAGGAGGAATGTATATGTCAGCAAGTATTTCAACAAAAAGCAGAAACAGGATGAGTGTCAACACCATCGCAAAAGTCAGCATTCTAGGAGCCTTGGCCTTTCTGGTCATGTTATTTGAGATTCCGCTACCTTTTGCCCCAAGCTTTTATAAATTGGGATTTGATGAAGTTGTCGTTTTGATTGGAGGATTCGCACTAGGTCCATGGGCTGCTGTGTGTATTGAAGCTTTAAAGATCGCATTGAATTTATTGTTTAATGGTACTATTACGGCAGGAACAGGAGAATTGAGCAATTTCTTGATTGGATTGTCACTTGTATTACCGGCAACGATGATTTATCAACAAAACAAATCCAGAAAGAACGCCTTGATTGGATTGATCGTTGGTACCATCACGATGACCATTCTTGGCACGATGATCAATTATTTTATCATTCTACCAGCTTATTCTTATTTTATGAAAATCCCTATGGAAGGCTTAATCAGTATGGGTACTGTGATCAATCCAAATATCAATGGTTTATTCACCTTTGTTCTATTAACGACAGCCCCATTCAATTTATTGAAAGGTGTTGTTGTATCCTTGGTTGTCTTTATCTTTTATAAAAAGGTATCTCCTATCCTAAAAAAACAATAAAAGTCCATCATCGGACTTTTTCTTTTTTATACATTACTAAATGCAATATCATTTCTATGATCAACAACAATAAAATGATCCATCCTGTCCATGCAAATACACCAGTCATATCCATAGAAATTTTACATAAATTCATTTGTCTACCTATTCCAAAAGGGGTTTGACCCAAAATTTCGGCCATGACACCTACCTTAAACCCAAGTGATATACCAGAAGAGATTGAAGCAAACACAGCTGCCTGTAGCAAGGGAAGATAAATTTTTCTGATCTGATAACTTTGCTTTTCTGGATAAATTTGAATGACCTTGATCAAATCCTTATCGATGTGTGCAAATCCTTCGGATAGATTTGCGTACATGATCGGAAATAAAATTAAAAAAGTAATGATTGCGGAACTTTTTTCCCTACCAAACCATAGCAATATAATGATAATATAGGATACATTGGGTATACTTCTTGTTAATAAAAGGATTGGATAAAACAATTCTTCAAATACTTTAGAACGATAGGAATACCAAGCACACACCATAGCGGCAAAAAGAGCGCATATCAAGCCAAACACTGCACGGATAAATGTAGATGCTATTGCAAGATAAAACGTCTCAGAACGAAGCTGAGACACCATCAGACGAAACACATCAATAGGATAAGGCATAATAATATCATTTCCTGTCTGAACTGCCAGTATCTCCCATATCAACAATAAAATAAATACCGCTGATATACTTCGAAATTTTCGCATACTACTCCTCCAGTCGAAAACCTAAATTCTCATTATCTACAGCAAATTCACAATCACCTGACAGATATCTTTGAATATCCTGTTCATGAACGATCAAAGGTGTGCGGTGATGTATATGTTTCATTTCTTTTTCCGCTTCTCCGGTCACAATGACAAATTCCTCTTGATCATTATAAATACCTGCTAGATAAAATAATGGTTCTTCTTTTTCATAAATAAAGATTTTTTTCTTATTCTTCCACTCATAGAATCCATTACATGGTATCAGACATCGATGTGCCAACATTGGTAAAAAAGTTTTTTTCTGATCGATTCCCTCATTTCTAGCATTGATCATCAAAGCTCCTTTATAGTTTTTTATTCCCCACTTCATCGTTTTTACTACATAATCATTTTGATCTTCATCTTCTAATAAAACAAGAGCATTTTGAGAAGGAAACACTTCTTGTGAAGCAAAATTAAAAATACTCATTTGACTGATTTTCTTTTTTAATTTAGCAAATGCAAGATTATCCTCCAATGCAAAATAATATCTACCACACATAGACAGACCTCCTTTTTCTTTAGTCTATCCTTTCGCTTTTTCTTTATTCAATACTTGCTTTAATATGACGATTTGCTCCTTGATCCAATCATCATTTTGTCCATGAGCAAACGCATATTCATATTCTTCTAATGCCCTTGCATCCTCGTTCATACCCTGATAAGTTTCGCCGAAAACAGATGCAAGCCATCCATCCATACGACCAAGCTTTTTCGCTTTATTCAAGTATTCAAGAGCTTGTTCATAATTCTGTTTACGCAAATAACACCATCCGATCATAGATGCATGCATTGCGCTATCCGGATTCATTTCATAAGCACGCTCAAAATAAGATAATGCATAATCATAATTTCTCAATTGAGCATAGTCCCAACCAAGTTCCCCATAATTCCATTCATCAGCACCAAATTCTTCAATGCGTTTGTTTAAAACATCTATGGCCTCTTGTTCTTTTCCACATCGACCAAGATTCCAAGCATATAAATCTTGCATTTCCTTACCCTTTTCACCAAGAGAAAGGCATCGCTCACATGCGTTAGCCGCTAATTCGTATTGATTTAAATCACTATAGCATCTTGCATAATGATATTGCATCCATAAATTATTTGGATACTCTTTACTTGCTCGATCAAGATATTCCAATTTCTTTTCAAAATCTTGTTCTTTATGTGCAATCCATATCATTTCTTGCCAGACCCATTCACGATCAGCTTGATCATCTCGCTTTAATGCTTTTTCGTAATACTCTAACGCCACATCATATTCATGAATACTTTCCCCTTTTTGATGAAGTTGAGCATATACATCTCCAAGCAAGGTTCGAATGCCTGTGTCATCACGTCCACATGCCAATGCATATTCTAAATGAGATAAAGCTTCTTTAAAATTCTTCATTTCAAAATAAGCAGATCCCATTTCGAAATGTTTCCATGCCTCATATTGTGGATTACATTCTTTTTGAAGACATTCTATTACCTTTTCATAGTCTGCCACGGTCTTATAAAAGTGTACCAAATCAAAAATAGAATCATCACTTGGTTGTAATAAATAACATTTTTTAAAATATTCTTCCGCAACATCATACTTTTCCATAGCTAAATATGTATATGCTGCTTGAGCCAAAAGCCAAACATTGTTTTCATCATCCATTAAGGCGTCTTCAAAACAGTTGATTGCTTTATCATATTCACGCATTTCTTTATAGCACCAACCCATTTCACCATGAAGCCATGGTTCATCAAAGCCCAAATCAAATGCCTCATGAATCGCATGAAGTCCTTCGTCAAGATTACCTAAACGATCATTTGCATATGCAATCTGTGAAAACATCCAACCATCTCCTGGAAATAGCTGAAGTCCTTTTTTTAAGCATATGATTGCTTCTTCATATCGTTCCATCTGGTTTAAGATCCATCCCATGTTGGCATAATAAAATGGATCTTCCAAAGCATAGATATGATTTTTTTCTAAAAGGATACGAGCATCCTCATATCTCTTTTCTTGTATCAATTGTTCAAATTCTTCTTTGTAATCCATATCTGCACCACCTTTTTAGTTATTATACTATACTTTGCAAAAGAACAAAATAAAAACCGACTCAATTCGGTTTTATTGAAAAAACTGTAATAGCATTCCTGAAATCGCAGCACTTAAAAATAAGATACTTAGAATACGGATGATATCCTTTTTATTATCATACATTCGAAGTAACACCAACAAACCAAGTCCTGCACTTGTAATCAAGCCGGCTGTTAAGGAGCCAAAACTAATGACAGAATCCATGTAGAGCTGTGCTAAGATCACGCTAGCAGCGCAATTAGGAATGAACCCAACAAGAGCAGCTAATATAGGTTGGAATATTGAGCCATCTACCAAAAGATAAGCTAATGTATCTTCGCCGATATAGTAAATAAAGAAAGATAATAATAAATTGACCAAGAACACAAAGATAAAGATCTTGATGGTATGAATAAAAGCAATGTATAAAATACCATGGTGTGCTTCTTCTTTTTCACAATCAGCATGTATGTCTTTTAAAGGATGATTTTTTCTAAGATGATGATTTTTCACTAAGGAATCTACAAGATATCCAACTAAAATTGCAATTACCAACTTTACCAAAATAACATTGATCAAGGTTGTAAACTGTTCAGGGCGAGAAACCAAGATGGGAATCGCTTCATCACTTGTGGATATAAACACAGCAAGTAAAGTACCTAGTGTGATGGTACCGTTTAAATATAATCCACTTGCAATCACGGAAAAACCACATTGAGGAATCACACCGAAAGCAGCACCGATAACAGGTCCTAATTTTTTGGCCTTTTCTAATCCTCTTCGAAAGTGTTCATTACCTTTATGTTCGAGATATTCCATCAACAAATAAGTAAAAAACAAAAAAGGAAGCATTGGTATGGCATCATGTAAAACATCTTCCATTAATTCCATCATATAGATTTCTCCTTTCTTCAACATAGTATAGAATATTACCACAAATCATATATTTATTCCAGTGATATACAAATTGAAATACAACATGGTTATGATAATG
>NZ_JBEQZJ010000070.1:0-10861 GCF_045223415.1 Hoskinsella mucinilytica
TGAACTTAAGAATTCTCTTTTTGTTTATGTGAATTAATTGATTAGTTTTGAAAATCGCCCATGACCGAAGAGCTTACGCCAAGGAAAGTGATATGTGACAAGATATAATACGCCGGATAAAGCAATACCTAAGATGACATCAATGATGCTATGTTGCTTGATGAACATGGTTGCGAGAATGATCATCACAGATAATAAAATGGTAGAAATCTTGATGGCTTTCGCATGATGAAACCCTTGATATTTCCATACGACGATACAAATGGCAACAGTACTTGAAACATGAATGGATGGACAAACATTGGTTGGAGAATCAATGCTTTGAAGGAAACCGACCAACCGTGCACATAGGTTTGTAGCGGTGATTGGAACACGTAGATTCAATCCGTTGGGAAAGATGGTATAAACAAGCAGACAAAAACTCATTCCTGTAAACATGAAAAAACATAGATCTTGAAAATCCTTTTTCGAATGAAATAAAAAATAACCAAGTGGTAAAACAAGAAGTGGGAACCATAGAAGATAAGGAATGACGAAGAATTCATTAAATGGAATCAGATCATCTAATGGGGAATATATAATATAGCTAGGAACGGCTATATGTTCTAATAATTCAAAATAAAGTAAATAAAAGATCCAATAGGTCAATAGCAAGCAATAAGGATGCTCTTTGATCCATGATTTGACTTGTGTAAACATAACATGCCTTCTTTCTCACATGATACTTATTATAGAAAAAAACAAAAAGAAAAACAACCATTTATTTCTTACAGGATAGAGAAAAGGTCATCCATATAGAATGACCTTTTACTTCGCTTGTTGAATATTTAACTTTTTTTGATGTAAACAACGTTTTACAACAGGTAATGCTACGATAGCAATCACATAACCGACACCGGATTGGAAGATATTTTCCGCAACACCGCCCAAAGCTATGATCATACTTCCTTTTAGATACCATTTCGCAAAGAAATAGCCGACGACCATAATGATACTGCCAAGTGCGTACGCAACCCATTTGATTTTCTCACCATATTTTTGAAATAACCATGCGACAAGAAAACCTTCTAATCCCTTTATGATCAAAGTAGGAAAGAAGTAGTAGGCATAGCCTCCGGCAACATCCGCAAGAGCACTGCCTAATCCTCCAATCAAAAATCCTCCCAATGGATCTACGATACTGGCAAACAAAAGAATAAAGCCATCTCCTAAATTAAAGTAGCCATCTAAGGCATTCGGTATCTTGATGTATAGCGTTGCGACAAAGACAACCGCCATCCCCAAAGCATACAGCACGATCTGCTGTGTTGTTAATGTTTTCTTTTTCATTTTCATAAGCCCCTTTCTGCATGTTCCCTATTTTATCAGAAAACTGTACTTGTAAAAATATACAGAATATATATTATTTTAGAGTACAGTTTGTTATAATAGAAGAGGTGATAACGATGAAGATCAATACGATCAATTTTGAGAAAAAAGAGGGTATCCCAATTTATCGTCAATTATATGAAAAACTAAGAGATGATATATTGGCAGGCTATCTGAAAAAAGGGGATCAGTTGCCGAGCATACGAAAATGTGAAAAGCTATTGAAGATCAGTAAGACGAGCATTGAGAGAGCTTATGATCAGTTGTTGATGGAGGGATATATCCAATCTATTCCTCAAAAAGGTTTTTTTGTGGATGTAGAGGAAGAACAACGAAAACTTAGAAGGCAGCTAGTAGAGCGCCCTTTGAAACAAAGTAAGGTGAAAGCTCGTTATGATTTTCGATCCCAAACAATGGATAAGGATGCGTTTGATATTTCTTTATGGAAAAAATATCTAAAAGAGGTATTAGAGACGGAATCAGATATCACGACTTATGGGGATGCGCAAGGTGAGTATGCTCTTCGTTTGGCTTTGGGAAGATATGCCTATTCTATGAGAGGGGTGTTTTCTACACCTGATCGAATGTTGATCGGCGCAAGCTTTCAATCGTTGTTATATATCCTATGTGGGTATATTCAGAATACGATCATAGGTATGGAAGAGAGTGGGTTTTCTCAAGCAGAACAGGTATTTCATGATTATGAGTTTGAGGTTGTGAAATTGTCAATGCAAACAGGTGGTGTTTGCGTGAGAGAATTGATAGAAAAAAAGGTCAAGGTATTGTATATCAATGCAGGAAGCATGGGGTGTGATCATCAACCTTTAACCTCATGGAAGAGAAAGGAATTGTTGGCATGGGCGAAGAAATACGACGCTTGGATCATTGAGGATGACCATAATGGCGAACTTCGTTATCATACCCGTTTGATGCCATGTATGCAAGGGTATGATATGGGGGAACATGTTATTTATATCGGTTCTTTTTCTAAGTTATTATTGCCATCGCTTCGTATTAGTTATTTGATCATGACACCAAATATGCAATCAAAATATCAAGTACAAAACTATGGTCCCAGTGCTTCTAAAATTGAACAGCTTGCTTTGGCACGTTATATCAGTGATGGACATTTAGAACGACATGTGAAACGCTTAAGAAAGCGTTATGAATTAAAAAGTAGAAGCATGATGTCATTATTGAAAGAATGCTTCCCTGAAGCGGATATTCTATTAGAGGAAGCAGGCTTACAATTGATCTTGCGGTTTCCATATGAAATAGATAGTCAACAATTGATCGATATTTGCGCACAGCACTCCATTTGGTTGAATCAGAATGCACAAAAGGATATCGTATTATCTTTTGCGGCCATTTCCTTAGAAGAAATGGATGAAGCCATTCATGAATTAAAAGCACTGTGGGATCCTTTTTTACGTGAAAAGTAGATGACTGTAAAAAACAAGGAATCAGGCGTATAATAGAATCGTAAGAAGGTGAGCATATGAATGCATGGATATGGACACAGGCAGAACTGTTGGCAAGAATTTTTTTGGCAGGCATTTGTGGGGCAGTGATAGGGTATGAACGAAAGAATCGAAATAAGGAAGCCGGTATTCGTACTCATATGATCGTATCACTAGGGGCTGCTTTGATCATGGTAGTTAGTAAGTATGGATTTTCTGATATTTTAGGAGATGCCGGTATCGCTTTGGATCCCTCTCGTATTGCGGCACAAATCGTGACAGGAGTAGGCTTTTTGGGTGCTGGGATGATCTTTCTTCGAAAAAATACGGTATCAGGACTTACCACGGCAGCAGGTATTTGGGCAACCAGTGCGATAGGAATGGCAATCGGCAGTGGTTTGTATATCATTGGGGTGTTAACTACTCTTTTGATTGTGGTAATACAGATTTTATTACATGGACATTTCATTCATGAATCTTATAAAGAAGAGGTTAGTTTCTTGATGCAAAAGGATAAACGAAATTTAGGAAAACTACAGAAGCAGTTGGAACAATTGCATATCGAAATACTGAATTTACAAGTCAGTGAACAAAAAGGAAGCTACTTCGTGGAAATGACATTAAGCTTACCAAGCAATGATCGACGTATGGATCTTTTACAAGTATTTGAAGATTGTGATTATATAGAAGAAATCAGCTTATGAAAAGCATACTACCAAAGAGGCGAACATGCCTCTTTTTATATGACGAATTTGTCATTAAGATAGACTTTAGATCTATTTTCTTTTATACTTTGAATATTGATGAGGTGAAGTTATTATGAAAATTTTATTTGTGGAAGATGACGATGCCATTGCTTTGGGATTACTGTATTCTTTGGAAAAAGAAGGATATCAAATGACGCATTGTAAAACGGTAAAGCGTGCGTGTCAAGCAATAGAGGAACAACGCTTTGATTTATTGTTGTTAGATGTGGGACTTCCTGATGGGAATGGATATGATATATGTAGATATGCAAAACAAAGGCAGGATATCCCTGTAATCTTTCTTACGGCAATGGATGATGAGGTCAATATTGTCATGGGTCTGGATATGGGCGGAGATGATTATATAAGTAAACCTTTTCGTGTGAGGGAGTTGTTAAGCAGGATCAAGTCGGTCATGCGACGTTATCAAAAGCAAGAGGATGATGGTATTTATCAAATCAGAAACATTACGATCCATACGAAAATGGGGAAGGTATATAAACAGAAAGAGGAAATTTTATTAACTGCTTTAGAATATCGTTTGTTGCTTGTGTTTTTGAATCATCAAGGACAGATCTTAACGAGAGGACAAATCTTAGAAGGTATTTGGGATGTGGCAGGAAACTATGTAAATGACAATACGTTAAGTGTTTATATCAAACGATTAAGAGAAAAATTAGAGGATGATCCAAGTGACCCATTGATCATCGTCACAGTGCGAGGGCTTGGCTATCGAATGGAGAAGGAACATGTGGCATAACAAAGAGATTCGCCATTTTATCTATGGCTGTATGACCATCATCTTCTTATTTGCATGTTTCAGCATACGATATCCTACTTATGCTATGCTTTGGGTCATAATGGAAGGAATGGGATTATCTTGGTTATTTTATCGCATGACCAAGACTCGCTATACAAATATCAAAGAGTTATCGATGTATCTTCAAGCTGTTTATCAAGGTTGTAATCTATTGGATATTAGGGATCATAGAGAAGGCGAATTGAGTGTTTTAAAAAGTGATATTTATAAGATGACCAGTATTTTGAAACAACAAAGCGCATCTTTGAAAAAAGATACGACCTTTTTAGCAGATGCATTAAGCAATATATCTCATCAATTAAAAACACCATTGACAGGGATGTTGGTGATGAGTGAATTGCTTCAGGATGAAAAGCTTCCGGAAGAGAAACGAAAAGCGTTTTTGATACAGATTCAAACACAATTAAGACGAATTGAATGGTTGGTTTCCACGCTATTAAAAATCAGCAAGATCGATGCTAGAGCGATTGAGTTTCATAAAGCTCGCTATGCCTTAAAGGATCTATTACAACAAGCAATTTTACCGATCAGCATTCCCATAGAATTAAAAGAACAGCATGTAAGCATACAATGTGAGGATGACATCAGCGTTGAAGTGGATCAAAACTGGTGTGTCGAGGCGTTTGTGAATATTTTGAAAAATAGTATGGAACATACACCGAAACATGGTAGCATTCAAATTCATTGCGAAGATAATCCATTACAAACGATCGTTGTGATCGAAGATAATGGTTGTGGGATTGACGCAAAGGATCTTCCTCATGTATTTGAACGCTTTTATAAAGGAGAAAATGCTTCAAGTGAAAGTGCGGGAATCGGCCTTTCTTTATCAAAAATGATTCTGTTAGAACAAAATGCAGATATTGAGGTGGAAAGTGCCTTAAACCAAGGCACAAGGTTTATCCTTCATTTTTATAAATGACGATATTGTCATGTACAAGTCATAAAGCAGTCATGAACATCTGGTATGCTGAAAGGGTAACAGGAGGGAACTTATGGAAATTTTAAAAGTAGAACATTTATCAAAGCAATATGGAAAAGGTGAGACTGCAGTTAAGGCGTTGGATGATGTCAGTTTTACTGTCGAACAAGGAGAATTCGTGGCAATCGTAGGCCCAAGCGGCTCTGGAAAATCTACCTTATTACATATGCTAGGAGGTGTAGATACACCTACTGCAGGGAAGGTTTATGTAGATGGGAATGACATGTATCAATTAAATGAAAGTGCATTGGCAATTTTTCGAAGAAGACAAATCGGATTGATCTATCAATTTTATAATCTGATACCGGTATTGAATGTAGAAGAAAATATCACATTACCTTTACAATTGGATCATCGTAAGATCGTAAAAAGTCAATTTGATGAGCTTATTGATATCTTAGGATTAAAACATCGTTTGAAGCATTTGCCAAATGAATTATCCGGCGGTCAACAACAAAGGGTGTCGATAGGGCGTGCACTGATTGCTTCTCCGACCCTGGTGTTGGCTGATGAACCAACGGGTAATTTGGACCGCAAGAACAGTGATGAAATCATCAACTTATTGAAAAGGTTACATAAGGAGAAAAATCAAACCTTGATCATGATCACTCATGATGAGAAAATTGCATTACAGGCAGATCGTATGATAACGATTGAAGATGGACATATCGTCAAAGACGAGGTGATTCGTCGATGAATATCATCCATAAAGTGACATGGAATTGTATGAAACAAAACAAGAAGCGAACCATTGTAACCATTCTTGGAGTGATCATCTGTGTTGCAATGATATCGGCGATTTGCGTCATCGCTTTTTCCTTTCAAGCATCCATGGTTGCATATAGTGAAATCCGATATGGTACTTATGAAGCACGTTTGGTTGATTTGAATCAACAACAATGTTTGGATATTTATCAAGAGCCGGCGTTAAAAGATCGTGCACGATTGGGTTTTGTTGGATATGTGATACAAAAGGATATTTCCACAGAGATGAGCAATACTTTGCTTTCCTCTGATTTGGATCATTTAGAGTTATATGGAGCAAGTTTGATAGATGGAACACTTCCAAGTAATTCACATGAACTATTGGTTCCTAAAGAATTGATGGAACATAAGAACTTTCCTTATCATATCAATGATTCTATTTCTTTTGATATTGGCTTTTATGAAACAGAGGAAGAAGAACATGTGTTTCATAAAGAAAAGCAACAAACATTTAAGATAAGCGGGGTAATCGATTATGGTAGAGGTGATTTATCAAACAATGGGGATATTTATCAATTTTTGATTCCCTTTGATGAAGAGATGATTCAAAAGGATAGCTATATGCTAAGCATGACCTTTCAAAATGAGGAGCATCTCTATGATGATCTTCAACATTTCTCAAATAAATATCAGTTATCCGATACCAATATACAAGAAAACACTTCTTTGTTGATGTACAAAGGACTAAGTGATACCAGAATATTGACAACCATTCTTATGGTATGTTCTTTCTTGGGAGCAATCATTTTAATGGGAGGAGTATCTTTGATTTATAATGCTTTTTCCATCTCTCTAAGTGAAAGAAATCGCTATTTAGGGATGTTATCGAGTGTTGGTGCTACACGAAGACAGAAACGTCAATCTGTTGCTTTTGAGGCCTTCATCATTGGTCTTATTGCCATACCGATAGGTCTGTTTTCCGGTATTGCAGGCATTGCAATCACGTTCTATTGTTTAAACCCTATCGCTAAAAACGTATTAGACGAAGCCTTTGAATTAAAACCAATCATCAATCTTTGGTGTGTGATGCTACCAATCGTCTTTTCGATTCTTGTGCTTGCTTTGTCCGCATGGCTTCCTTCCTATAGGGCTAGTCGTATATCCGCAATCACAGCCATTCGACAACAAAAGGATATTAATATAAGAAAACGTGATGTTCATACAAGCAAATGGGTGAAGGTTTTGTTTGGTATTGAAGCGGATCTCGGTTTAAAAAATACGAAACGCAATCATTCTCGTTATCTTGCGACGTTGTTTTCCTTGATCATATGCATCGTATTATTTATGAATGTATCTTACTTTTCAAATTCGATGAAAAACAGTCTTGGTATGGTACAAAATAGTGTGGATGCGGATTTTATCGTAGATTTTTATATGAATGAGTATGGTGTAATGCCAAATGAGCATTTGATTACGCAATTAAAAAATGTCTCAGCCGCAACAAGTAGTCGTATGTTTTCAGAAGAACAGCTAATGATGAGTGATCAAATTCATTTCACAGATGAGGCGATGACGTATCTTGAAAAGCAAAGAAAAGCGATGCAATTATCGCAAGAGGATTTCAAAGCATATGCATATCCAAGACTGACACTTCAAGTGATGGATGATGCATCCTTTGCGGAATATGGAAAAGAAGTGGGTATCAATCAAGAAGATATGAAACAAGATATTCCGGGTATCATTTTAGTAAACACTAGAACCATAAGAGATCAAGAAGTCGATCAATATTCCAATATCAAACTTTTATCAAAGAAACAAGGAGATACTTTATCTTTTCAGGCAAGGAAAGCCTCGTTACAAACAGATCAAGAACCATATGAGCTACAAGATCTATCCATTGTGAAGACAACTGATATCGTTCCTCCTATGAACAAAGGACATGCCGATGAGATTGAAATCATTGCCGTTACCAATATGGATAATCTTGTTGCATTGAATCAACAGTTGAGTGAAAAGGAATGCGATAGCGTTGCGAATTTTTATGAAGTTCAATATTTAAGTAAAGACAGCAAAGCATTAAGCAAACAAGTGGATCAGATCCTACAAGAACATTCGGAAACCATGGTTTCCAGTACAATGGATATTTCAGCGCAAAGACAAAAAGATGAACAACAATATTTGTTTGTTTCAGTATTCCTCTATGGCTTTGTTATCTTGATCTTATTGATATGTACCGCAAACATCATGAATACCATTTCGACAAGCGTATCGCTACGCAAACGAGAATTTGCGATGATCAAATCGATTGGTATCACGCCGTCAAAGTTTCGTAAAATGATTATGTATGAAACCTTATTTTATGGCATCAAGGCAATCCTTTATGGAATACCATTGGGTCTATTGACTACGGTGATCATGAATAGGATGTTCTCTTATAGTTTCGTTTTTGTATATGATTATCCAATTTTCAGTATATTGGAAATCATCATAGGTGTATTTGTAGTATTGGCCTTAACCATGAGCTATGCTATTCATAAAATCAAAAACGATAATATCGTAGAGACCATTAGAAAGGAAAGCATTTAGCATTACTTTTTCTACAAATCGTCATTGATGTCTAGTGGAAAACGCTTTCAATGAATGCTATAATGATACTAAGAAATCATGTATAGGAGGAACGATATGGATACTTATATCATGGCGATCGATCAGGGTACTACGAGTACCAGAGCAATTATATTTGATAAAGAAAGTAATATCATGTCAGTAGCGCAAAAAGAATTGGAAAATTATTACCCTCATCCCGGTTGGGTGGAACAAAATGCCAATGATATTTGGGCAAGTACGGTAGGTGTGATGTTTGAGGTTTTGGCGAAATCGGGAATCAAGGAAACACAAATTGCGGCAATCGGTATCACAAATCAAAGAGAAACAACAGTTGTATGGGATAAAGAAACAGGTATGCCTATTTATTTTGCGATCGTATGGCAGTCCAGACAAAGTGATGAATATTGTGAAAAACTGAAAAAAGCAGGAATGGAAGACATGATCAAAGAAAAGACAGGGCTTTTGCTTGATCCTTATTTCTCTGCGAGTAAAATACGCTTTATTTTAGATCATGTTGAGGGAGCACAAGAACGTGCGAATCGAGGAGAATTATTGTTTGGAACTATGGATACTTGGCTATTATGGAAACTTACCAAAGGGAAACGACACATGAGCGATGTGTCCAATGCTTCTCGAACGATGTTGATGAATTTAAAAACGTTGGATTGGGATGAAGAGTTGTTAAAACTTTGGGATATTCCACGATGTATGCTTCCAAAAATCAAAGATACCTCTGAAGTGTATGGTATGAGCGATGGTTTGTTTGATACCTCTATTCCCATTGGCGCATTGGTAGGTGATCAACAGGCTGCTTTGTTTGGTCAAACATGCTTTCAAGCAGGTGATGTAAAGAATACCTATGGTACAGGATGCTTTCTTTTGATGAATACCAAGCAAAATATCATTCATTCCAAACATGGCTTAATCACCTGTGTAGGTTGGCGCATACGTGGGGAAGTCGATTATGTACTTGAAGGTAGCGTCTTTGTGGCAGGTGCTGCGATTCAATGGCTTCGAGATGGCTTAAAGATCATTCAAAACAGTAGTGAAAGTGAAGCAAGAGCATGTAGTGTCAAGAGCAGTGAAGGTGTCTATGTGGTACCTAGTTTTACAGGGCTAGGTGCACCATATTGGAAACCTCAGGTTCAAGGTGCCATGTTTGGTTTGACAAGAGGAACCACGCAAGAACATATCATAAGAGCTACGTTAGAATCCCTTGCTTATCAAACAAGTGATGTGATCATGGCAATGAAAGAGGATAGCGGATTGCCATTGTCAATCTTACAGGTTGATGGTGGCGCTAGTAGAAATAAGTTTTTGTTGCAGTTTCAAAGTGACATATTGAATGCTCAGGTCGTTTCTTCTTTGATTAGTGAAACCACAGCACTTGGAGCGGCTTATTTGGCAGGACTTGCAGTAGGTTATTGGAAAGATCAAGCTGATGTAAAAGCACAATTTAAAGTTGGTGGAACCTATCAACCGAAGATGGAAGAAAAGGAAAGAAGTGCAAAATTAGAAGGATGGAAACGAGCGGTTCAAGCGGTAATGATGTATTAAATAAAAAAAACTATAAAAGAGGATATATATATATTGACGAACATGAATATGTTTTGTTATGATAGCTATGTAAATAAGGAGTTTACAAAAATTTAACATGCTGTGTAAATCACAGGACACAAATGATGGAGGAAAGTTAAATGAAAAAATTGAGTGTATTGGCAGTTGCATTGTTATTGGCTGCATGTAGTTCTGGAAGCAGTGAACCAGAAAAAACAGGAAAAGCAGAATCTGCGAAAAGTGAAAAAGGTGATTACGTTACTGTTGAAATCACAAAACAGGGTGACAAAGTAACAAAAGTTTCTATCGATGAAACTTATAGTGAAAAAGGCGATAAAACTAAAAAAGAATTAAAAGAAGATTATGGTATGAAAGCAGCAACTCAAGGTGATTCTACTAAGATCGGTAAAGAATGGTACGAACAAATCGAATCATTGGAGAAATATATCGCTGATAAAGGAATCGATGCTGTAGAACTTGATGAACAAGGTTATGCGAAAAATGATGATGTAAAATCCGGATGTACGATCAACATTAAAAACATCATGGATACTGTAAAAGCCGCAGACGCTAACGCAAAATAAGAATCGAAAAGGTGAGAAATCACCTTTTTTTG
>NZ_JBEQZJ010000071.1:0-10581 GCF_045223415.1 Hoskinsella mucinilytica
ATTTCTTATAAGTAGGATACTTTTCTTCCTACTTTTATAATACGAAAGAGACCATGCAGAAATATCAAATTACATTTTCTTATGATCTCATTGGTAAACTTGATTATTATTTCAGAACACAACAACTTTCCATCTTAGATAAGATATATGATGAAATGGTAACTTATACCTTTTTGAGTAAAACTGATCTTCGTGAAGATTTCAGTGAGTTAAGCAATGGTGCTTATCTTCCTGAGTATTTAGAAACCATCATCATAGATGTAGATCAAACGATCATTTAACGAAATCCTTGTTCCTGTTGGATCATATCCCAATTATCAAAAAAAGAAGATAAAAAACGTTGTGCCAAAGAACAAGGTTTTACTTCTATTTTAGCCTGTTCAAAGCGATACCAAGCAGCATGATCTACTTCCCAATCACTTACAAGATCCAAACATTCTCGATCCGCTACAACGATAAAATTACAAACAACGGTATTGGTTTTTTCAAAATATTCACTTTTATTATATCGTAACGCATGTACATTTAAACCGATTTCCTCTTTTAGCTCTCGTCTAAGTGCCTCTTCTAAGGCTTCTCCTTTATTGACATAACCAGCAACCAAAATATTATGATCTCTTCCATATTGCTTGATCAATAAAATCTTATCTTTTTGCGGATTCAATACCACCATAGAAACCGCTGTATTAAAAATCGGAAACCGATATTCTTTACAATGCTCACAAAAGGGAATCATTCCTTCATGTTCTAATTCTTTTACTATCAAAGGATGTCCACAGGTACTACAATATTTCATAATCCACCTCCAATGCCTATAGTATACGCCAATTGTTTTTCATTACGCAAGGTATTTGGACACAGTTCCTTTTTAACAATTCCTTAACATATTTTTTTTGAAATGTGCTATACTTGAATACCTAGCATACAATGGTTATATTGAGGAGGATGTCTATGGGAAACAGCTGGAAAAAAACACTTGCTCAAGCCGCTCTTTTATTGTCCTTGATTGCATTTGCTTTCTGGTTTGCTTTAAAAGATGATTATGAACAAGTATTATATCATCTTACTAGTGTTTCTATTCCTTGGCTGTTATGGATCATGTTCTGTGGCATTCTTTATTATATACTACAGGGTTATATGTTATATACCATTACCAAGCCATATAAAAAAGATATCACCTTTAAGGATGGTTGCTATAATGCTTACATTGCGGCGTTTTTTAATGGAGTTACACCTCTTGGTGGTGGACAGGTATCTCAAACTTATGCATTTCGTAAATTAGCTATTTCCTATCAAGATATCGCAAGTATTTTATGGAAAGAATTCTTTCTTTATCAAAGTGTTGTAGTTGGGTTTGCTTGTTTACTTATTTTCACCCACTTCACCTATGCCATTGATACCTTTTCCGGATATTTTTTACTCATCATTGCCGGTCTTTTGATCAATGCTTCCGTAATTTTGATATTATGGACAATGTCTCATTTCCCAAAGCTTTACACAAAGCTAAGCTCTATGATCGTTTCTTTGGCATATAAGCTTCATATCATTAAGAAGAAAGAAGAAACCTTAGAAAAATGGAACGTACAAGTCCATTATTTTTCAGAGGAAATTAAAAAGTTGAAACAAGATAAGCTGTTAATTAAAAAAGGAGTATTCATTAATCTATTACGTCAAATTATTTACTATAGCATTCCCTATTTCGTTGGAATCGGTCTAGGACTTCCTTTGACCCTTTCAGATATCATCACAGTACAATTATTATCTTGTTTCATTCACATGTTAAATGCATTAACTCCACTGCCTGGTGACAGCGGTTGGACCGAAAGCGCCTTTATCCTGATCTTTGGTGTATTGTTTGGGAAAATCTATGCAAGTAGTATCATGATCCTTTGGCGTACCGCAACCTATTATCTTAATATCGTCATCGGTGGGATCCTATTTTTAATATTTAAATCAAAAGAGCATGTTTAAAACGACAATTGATCTGTCGTTTTTTATATCCCACAATCATTTTGATCAACATCCACATGTGGAATATCATAAACATCATTCGGTATATAGAATGCTTCTAATGTGAAGCCATCAACATTCGCACAATGATAAATGATTTTTATATTTTCACTGACACTTTGAGATTCAAAGGTGACATCGTATATTTGATTACATACATTTTGTGAAAATCCAAACACCACACGACTATTGGAACCATATGTAGTCATAAATTTCATATCATCTGTATCTAATACTCTTGCTTGCATAAGCACAAAATAAGGTTGGGCATCCTCTTGTCCCTGAAACATCATTGCTTTATATCCACCTTTGGTATGAACGATCACCGCATAAGTTTCAAAATAATTTGTTTGTGCTACAATTTCAGCTTGTTCATCCTCTAACGCATTTTTTACACAATCTAAAAGAACATCTTTCTTTTTTACGATACATCCGGAAAGAATACATAATAAAATGGAAATAGAAAACACCATCCAATGACGTTTCATCTTAACTCCTCCTCCTCATATATTAGATCTTGACTGAGCTCTTTCATTGGCATGGAAATCCATTCATTTTGTTCATTCAATACTTCGAATCCCCCTATCATAAAATCAGGATAAGTTGACAGCACTTTAAAATACATATCAAATCCATCCAAATCACCTTCGATCAACATAGAACCATAACTGTCTCCATGTTTTTCAATAATCATTTGATATTGTTTCATGGTTTTATCCTCATTATCACCAAACACAATTAGGATTCCTTCGTTAAGATCATAGATCGTCTGATATGATAATGTATTCTTTTCCATCTTATTTAAAGAAATCAAATGTGCGCCATTCTGCATTTTTTGAAATATGATAATATAATCCCCATCATTTTGATGAACCCATTGAATACAGTAATCATTTATGGTTTCTTCTTTTATCAAACTATAGGATCCTTGTTTCAGATACATCTTTATTTGCTGATCCATATCCTCATGAATCGATTTTTCCATACAAGAGGAGAATAGAAACAGACAAGTGATCGATGCCATGAATTGCTTCCACGTTTTTTTCATATCGTTCCCTCATTCATTAACTATATTATAGAACATCTTTTCCTATTTGTCATTACAGCATTTGATTCAAAAAAAGGAACATTTCTGTTCCTTAGCTTAATTCTTTCGCAAGTTTCCAAAGCTCACTATAAGATACAAATCCTATCGCATCGCTCTTTTCTTTTGCTACCTGTCTTTGACGCTTCACATTTCCTTCATGTACTTTATTCAGATTGTTTTTATCCATCATATATTGTACATAAGAGAACTTCTTTAACAGGAACCAATTTGCAATGATTTGATTGATACAAGCTTCTTTATCATCACTTTCCTTAAGCAAATCCCTTAATTCTGCTTCCTGTTTCTTGCCCATTTCATTTGCCAGCTCATACATCTGCGTATAGCTATCGAACATTTTCGCATCTAACTCACGTTGCACGATACCGGCTTTACTGTTTTGAAAGAAAAATTTATCAACTGCGCCCAACATCAGATCCAAATGTTCCTCATTTAAACAGTCCGCAATGATTTCATTACGAGTTCCCTCATATTCATTTTCCGGTTCACTCATAACATAATACAATGCTTTTGCTTTTACATATTCTTCCTTATCTCCTAATGTCAATATGATTGCTTTCTGAACATCATCGAATTTTCCATATACAATATATGGACAAACGATCGTGCCCTTCGGCAATTTAAACGCATCCTTATAACGGATGATTTGATTTGCAATTGCATCCTTATTGATATTCAACCTCAGACGAACGCAAATTCTTAGATTACTATCCTTTTCGAACAGTTTTGTCAGTAAAGCATGTGTTTCCTCTTTTCCCTCAACTGCTTCAATCGTGGAAAGATAATCTTCTAAAAAACCATTAAACTCACAAATTCCAGCATTCCCTTCTCTAGCATCCTGAACCTGATTCAGGATATCATAAATTGCCATAGTGTTCCTCCTTTCCTTGACGTATATTTGACATTTGAAGATAAATGGAACATGTCTTGCTATATAGGTTGAACTCTGAAGCACATTATATACAGAGTTCCGGTTGTTTGTTTATGTAAGTACCTAATTTTATTGTACAACCTTTTTGAAATAATTCAATGTTATTTTACGAATTTCAGATATTTAGCTATTCATGCCCATCAATGTGCCATTGCATATTGATACAGAATCAGATTAACTTCTCCGATTACATTTCTTCCGGCATCTCCTAAGGAAGTATAAACAGCTGCAGCATATGGTTTTTCAGCCATCACAAGACCTGCCGCATTATAAGCCGCTTGATAAAAGCCATCCTTTTGCATGATCGGAACATATACATATTTCTTTAAGCAATCACCTGGAGATACTCCATACAAACGTTGTGATAGTTCCGGAAAACTATTTAAATGTTGATATAGATACACCAATAAATCATTCATATAATGCACCGTGATATTGTTATCATAATATGGTGATTCATAGGAAATAGCACTATATTTCTTAATCGCTTCACGATAGGCACCCCATCCGCCAAGTCCATCATATAGAATACGAGAAGCTGTATTATCAGAATAGACAATGCTATAGTATTGAAGCTCTCCTACGGAAATTTTATCACCCGGCTTTTTTTCATCACCAATCGGTCCACCTGCTTCAAAGCTTTCTTTTCGATATTCTAACATGTCACTTTGTGAGATTGCTCCTGCATTTTCTTGTTCATAATAATACATATTCAAAGGAAGCTTATACGTACTACCTGCAGTCATCCATTGATCTCCATTTATCATTGTCGTTTCTCCTGTAGAAAAATTATGATAGCTGACTGCAATTTGACTGGTTAGTCCTCTTTTTTTCATATAATCTTTTAAAATAGATTCCAAGCTCATAGAGCCATAATCATAATCAAAGCTTAAAGCAGAGGTAAGATCAACCTTTGGTGTTGTATCCACAACCTGTATGATTTGACATTTCTTTTCCTCATTTCCGCTTTCATCTTTTGCATTAACACAAAATTCATGCTCACCTATCGTAAAGTCTTCCTCATCCATATTCAAAGATACTTTTACCTTGGATTTTTCATCACTAGCCTCATAGATATCCTCAAGCTCAAAACCCTGATATAAATCTATCTTATCTTTTTTAAATTTGATGGTTGGCTTCACATTATCTATGATATGGAAGATAACATGATAAGTCTGATCACGAAATGGTAAAACCACATCATAATCCTGAATCTTATCAAATTGAAACAAGGCTTCGTCAAAATCTACATCACTTCTTTGTCCTTTGAAATAATACGCACTGTTTGTTTCTGCTTTCTCTGTATAATTTAAAGTTACCTCCTTTACGACCTGTTCGATATCCTCATAAAACTGAGTCATATAGATAGCAACTCCAACACATCCCGTAAGTAGGAGCGTTACACTTAACATTATGATTATTTTTACCTTTTTCTGCACTTTTCTTATCATACAATACAACCCCTTATCTAGTAATATTTTATCATGTTATGAAGAAAGATGATAATTTTTTACATTTTTATAAAAACAACTGCCTATGAAGCAGTTATTGTAGTCTTTTGAAAATAGTCATAACAGATTTTATTAAGATCACCAAGATAAGCTCTTGCGTCAAGTCCAAGTTGCGTAAAAATGACAATGGCATAAGGATGAGGAGCTTCTACGATTCCAGCAGAATGTAGTGCATTTTCATAATACCCATATTTTTGTGCTGTCTTAGATGGTAGATTTCGATTCAAATAATCATTAGGTAATGCTTGTTTCATATCAGTTAATAACATCTCATAGCGATCTCTATGTTCATATAAATAACATAAAGTATCCATGACATATTGTGTATTCAATACATTATCTCCTGAAAAAAACACATCCTCATATTCCATGTTACTATACTTCACACAAGCTTGTTTGAATGCAATCCACCCTCCCATATGTTCAAATAAAATATGCCCTGCTGTATTATCAGAATACAGAATCATATCATGTAATAGCGTTTCTATCGTTAATAAACTTCCGGGTTCTATTTGATCTGCGATTGGTCCTCCTGCCTCGTAACAATATGCTTCATATGATATTGTATCATTGATTTGAAACGTTCCTTTTGCTAATTCATCGTAATACAACATTGCCAAAGGTAGTTTATAAATACTAGCCGCTATCATATATGTTTGTGTTCTCCATTGCACTTCCTCTTCACCGCATAAGTCTTTTACATATATACTGATTTGATCAAGGGGAATGTTTTGTTGTGTCAAATAGTCATTTATCTGTTTTGTCAAAGATCGTTCTTCTTGTATAGGCAACATGATTTCTTCCTCCTTTCCTTGAATTACTTTTTGATGTTCTTTCCATAAATCATAATAACCATACATTAACAAAACTCCTATGATCCATATGATCATGATCCATCTTATTTTTTTCATTCAAACCACTTCTCCTTCATCTATTCAACGAAGATGAAGGCGTTTTTATTTCATTATCTATGTGATCTTTAAGATAGGATCTTCAAAATACCATGGAGTTTTTCTATCAGTAAGCGTAGCCAATGCCTCTTGTTGTATCGCAATCACATCAAATCGATATATCCCATTCTCTTTTTGAATATAAAACCGATAAACAGGAAGACGATAAGGTAAAAACGTAATCATCGATTCATCGTGTGGATATACCATATCATAACCTACGATTTCATTTTCATTAAATTCAGTATTTTGAAAAGCATAATAATATCCACCTTTTAAAAGAATTGCTTTTGCTTCCTCAACGGATATCAATGGCATATCCTTCAAATAAATCAATTGATCCACATCATAAAATCTAATCTGAGCAACATAAGTAGTTTCTTCATCTTGATGAAAAGATGAGGAAGATCCCACAATGGAAAAACTGATAGAAGCCTTTCCTTCTTCATAGATCGGCGCTTTTTCACTCTTTTGTGTGATTATAATTTCATAATTGCCTCCTGCGTTTTCTGTAACATGATACATCGCAGATGTAATATCGGCAAGTTTTGTATATAGATCACGATATTGTTTTGCATAATCTAAAATACGATCAGAATTATGCAATATAGATGCGGGAATTGACTCTTTAAACTGTAGGATCACTGATGCATCCTCTTCTACCTTCACATAAACTTGTTTATTTTCCAAGAAGTATTGTCCTGTGATGCTCTTTTGAATTTCTCCTTCTAAGGAAAGGATATGTTTGACTTCTTCCAGTTTTGCTCGATATGTTTCATCACGATATGGATACGTATGTCCTAGATTGTCTTTATACTCTCCATAGCGATAAACAGGAAGACTGTCCATCTTAGGATAGGTGTTACCAACTTCTCCTTTCGTATCAGACTTTAAAATACCGTTTTGCTCATGATAGCCAAAACCCACAAGATAATCATAGTAGATAGGTTTGTATCCCATAAGCTTCTGTATTCCATTGACAAAGGTTCCTTGCATTTGTGATAAATCTAACCACGCAAGCTCACTAGATAGTTGTAATCGTAAAACAGATAGGACACAAAGACATAAAATGAATGTGGCACATATTGCCATAACCTTCGATCTAGGTCTTCTCATTTGTTTTTCTTCTTGCTTAGATAGCGCAGTTTTCAGACTTTGAAGCTGTTGCTCATTCAATTGAAATCGGTCCAACTCTTCTTTATATTTCTGCATCCAAATCTTCTCCTTTCAACATATCCTGTAATCTTTTTCTTGCTCGTTTCAACTGCGTTAAAACAGTTGCCTCTTTTTTATCCATCAACTCCGCAATCTCTTTCACACTATAACCCTCATAATAAAACAGATAAATGACATCACGATATTTTTGCGGTAATTTTTTTACATAAGGTAATATCACAAATGTTTCTGTTGGTTTTGTGTTAGATGCATATTGATCAAACAATTGTTCATGCTTACGGATACGTTCGTATTTCCAACGATCCTTACACGTATTCATTGCGACCTTTAACACCCAAGCTTTTTCCTTTGCGATAGAAGGAAAGATGGGTCTTCTTTTCATTATCTTGATAAAGGTATCTTGCAAGATATCCTGTGCATCTGCTTCGTTATGCGTATGTTGTAAAATTAGTCGATAGACCATTGAACCATAACGCTCAATTAATTCTTCATTGCTTTGGCAAATCATTCCCTCAGATTCCTCCATGCCTTTTCGATTCCTTTCTTCTGTCTTTCAATTCTTTGATACTCTTTTTCTTGCTCCTATATAGAACGATTTGCCAACTTGAAATATTTCATTGTTTCCCTGAGCTTTTCAAATTCTTGGTTTACTTCATTTGTAATCCATTATACAATAGATACATATGATAGAAAAGGTGATGAAATATGAAGACTGAATTGTTGCTATCCTTGTTAGAAACGAATGCTAGATACTCTACACGTGATCTTGCAGATGTTTTATTAGAGGATGAAGACAGTGTCATTCACACAATGAGTGAGCTGGAAAAGAAAAAAATTATATGTGGTTATCACACGATCATCAACTGGGATAAAACCAACAAAGAAAAGGTCATGGCCTTGATTGAGGTAGGGGTAACTCCAGAGCGTGATTATGGATATGATAAGATCGCTAAAAATATTTACCGTTATCCTGAGGTAGATACGATGTATCTTATGAGTGGAAAGAGTGAATTTATCGTCATTATTTATGGAAAAACCATGCAAGAAATCAGCAATTTTGTTGGTACGAAATTAGCTCCTACTCAAAATGTTGTTTCAACGTCTACATTCTTTGTCTTAAAGGAATATAAGGTCAATGGTGTTGTCTTCGATGAAGAAGAAAAACATCCTGAAAGATTGGTTGTGACTCCCTAATGTATAGAAAATTTTTAAGTAATAAAGTACAAACGATCAAACCAAGTGGCATCCGTAAGTTTTTTGATCTCGCTAGTCAAATTGAAGGGGTCATTTCGCTTGGTGTAGGTGAACCAGATTTTGATACTCCTTGGCATATCAGAGAGGCCGCTATATATTCCATAGAAGAAGGTAGAACACATTATACTGCAAATCAAGGATTATATGAGTTGCGTGAAGAAATCGCAGCATATGCCAAACGTCGATTTCAATTAGATTATGATCCAAATGATAACATTATCGTTACGGTTGGTGGTAGTGAAGCAATTGATATTGCAATGAGGGCATTGGTAGATCCAGGTGATGAAGTAATCTTAATGGAACCATGTTATGTTGCATATACTCCAAGTGTAGAGCTTTGTGGTGCTGTTCCTGTTCATGTAAAACTTGAACATAAAGATGAATTTAAGCTAACACCTGAGAAATTAGAAGCTGCTTTGACTCCTAAATCGAAGGTGATGCTACTGAATTTCCCATGTAATCCTACCGGTGGTGTTATGACTCGTGAGGATTATGAAAAGCTTGTGCCTATCATCAAACAGCATGAATTGATCGTTATCAGTGATGAAATTTATGCAGAGCTGACCTATGATGGAGAATTCTGTTCCTTGGCTAGCTTCCCTGAAATCAAAGATCAAGTGATTATCATCAATGGATTTTCAAAGGCCTTTGCGATGACAGGTTGGCGTCTTGGCTATACACTTGCCAATGCAACATTTACTGCCGCAATGAATAAGATTCATCAATATATCATTATGTCTGCGCCAACAGCTGCTCAATATGGTGCTATTGAAGCCTTGCATAATGGAGATATTCATGTTGCGGAAATGAAAGAAGCCTATGAATCTCGTCGTAATTTTATCACAAAAGGTTTTAATCGCATTGGATTACCAACCCATTTACCTCATGGCGCTTTCTATATTTTCCCAGATATTCGCTCAACTGGATTGACCAGTGATGAATTCTGTGAAAAACTATTAGAGGAAGAAAAGGTTGCTTGTGTTCCAGGAACTGCCTTCGGTGATGCAGGAGAAGGGTTCATCCGTGTATCCTATGCCTATAGTATTGAACATATCAAGGAAGCTATTGAAAGAATCGATCATTTCTTAAAACATCTAAAAGATTGATGAGCCTAAAGGTTCATCAGTCTTTTTCATTATTACATAAATTTAAACATCAGATGATTAGCTTACAATTTCGTTATCCAACTGTAAGCAAAATCCAACGACAATAATCATTTCTTTTATTATACTATATCTGTAATTGTTAGGAGGTCATCCATATGATGAAATTATGTCAAGTTTTAAAAGCAATCTTTTGTATTCTATGCCTAGGATATGATGAAACAGCCTTTATTGATCCTACTGCTTAGATAAAATAAATGAAAAAACGAATCAGTATTCCATACATACTGACTCGTCTATTTAGTTTCATAAATAAAAGTGTGATATACTAGTTGCCTATTTGTTCAATGGCTACTTTTAACTCTTCAACAGAATCATAATCAAATATAAAATCTGTGATGTGATCTAATTGCATTTGATTCAATGTTTTTAGCCATTTTCTTTCATTCTTTCCATATTTATTTTGAATAATTTTTTCTAAAAGCTGATATTTTTCTTGTTGTTTACCTAATAATAAGCCTTCACGTTTACCTTTCAATAA
>NZ_JBEQZJ010000072.1:0-10054 GCF_045223415.1 Hoskinsella mucinilytica
CTTAGGTTGATATTTCTTTACATAATTACAGAAAGCTTTCGATGCGGTATGTTTACCGGCTTTCACTTCAATTGGGGTGATGCTACCATTATAATATATGATAAAATCAATTTCCGCAGATTGGCTAGGCTCATAGTAAAAACATTTTTTTTGATTTCTTTTAAAAATCTGAGCTGCGATATTTTCATACAAGGCTCCTTTATAAATGCCGAGTTCCCCTTGTATGATTTTTTGAATATCCCCATCATTTAGTTGTGAAATAAGCAATCCTGTATCTGCCATATATACTTTGAAAACAGCAAGTTCTATTTCTTTTTCAAGTGGTTCATCAATATGAGCAATGCGATTTACTTTTAAGATAAGACCACTATCTTCCAGCCATTTTAAACTACTGTCATAGTAGCGTGCATTGTAACCTTTTTTTATTACACTATATTGAAACTTTTTATTTTCTTTTGCTAATTGAACGGGAATTGAAGTAAAGCATTCTCTAGCTTTCATCTTATCTGATGCCAAAGCATATTTTGCCATATCATTCATATAATCATTAACGATTCTTCGCTGAACAATTAAGGTTTCTTTCATCGATTTTGTTTTTATATATGTTTTCACTACTTCTGGCATTCCTCCGACAACCATATAGGTAGTGAATAACTCATTCATTTTTTCATGTAAGATTTCTGGAATTGCTTCTTGTTGCTGAATGGTGCGATTGATCTTATTTATGATGGTTTTATCTATGCCATACGCAGAAAGAAATTCAAGAAAGCTCATTGGATACATATCCCATGTTTCAACATAACCAACAGGATAGGATGTGGTTTTTGCAATGACAACTCCAAGCATACTGCTGGAACATATGATATCACAAGGAAAGTTTTCCTTCATGAACTTCAAAGTTGTAATCGCATCAGGACATGCCTGTATTTCATCCATAAAAAATAATGTTTGTTTGTTAAATGGAATATTCATATATTCTATTTGTAGATATTCTAATATATCTTTTGGATTATGTGTTCTTTGAAACAATTTAATATAGTTTAAATCTTTTTCGAAGTTTATTTCAATGAGATTTTCGTAATTTTGTTTTGCAAACTCACGAATAGTCGTGGTTTTTCCTACTTGGCGTGCTCCTTTAATGATCAATGGTTTCTTGTCTGATTGTTGTTTCCATGCCATCAAACTATTTTCAATCAATCTTCTCATATTATTTTCCACCTTTTCTACTATATTCACTGTGATTAGTATATACCAATGTATAAAAATATGCAATGGTGCATAAAAATATCGATATAAATATGCAATCGAACATATTTTTAAGCGTAAAAATATGCATATGAGTAAAAAGAATTGCTTGGTGAAATTAGAGAGAATCTGCAATTTATTTATGATGCTATAGAAAATGAAAAAATGTCAGGCTGAAATAGCTTGACATTTTTGATTACGATATCTGTCATGTTTTATTTATCGAATGCCGGATTATATTGATAATAGTTACAGCAATCGAGTTGATCTTGAACATAAGATAGAGCTTCACCAAAACGTTGGAAATGTATAATTTCACGCTCCCTCAGAAATGTTAAAGGTTGAATGACTTCGGGATCTGTTGCGGCTCTTAAGAGATTGTCATAAGTGACTCTTGCCTTTTGTTCAGCAGCCATGTCTTCCACAAGATCGGCAATCGGATCCCCTTTTGATTGAAAGTAAGCAGCTGTAAATGCTGCACCACTTGCGGCTTGAGGCCATATACCAGTTGTATGATCAACATAGTAAACATCAAAACCGTTTGCCTTAATTTCTTCCATAGATAAATTTCTAGTTAATTGATAAACGATAGCAGAAACCATCTCAAGATGAGCAAGTTCTTCAGTTCCGATATCAGTTAACATTGCACGAACACGATTATAAGGCATTGCATATCGTTGATTTAGATAACGCATAGAAGCACTTAACTCACCATCAGGACCACCGATTTGAGAAATGACGATCTTCGCAAAACCTGGATCCGGTCTTGTAATATTGACTGGAAATTGTAATTTTTTTTCATAATTCCACATAAATTAAACCCCACTTTCCCATGGCCATGGACCATTGATATATTGCCAATCATCACTATCATTTGTTCGATTGGTCAAAGGAGTGAAACAGCGCTCATATTCTTCTACTGCCTGTTGATAAAGATGTTGAAACTTCTTATAATACATCATAGCTTGTTTATCTTTTGGATGTGAATTCAGATATAAGATAGCCTCCTGCAAAGCAAAATCATACATCTGAATTTCTTTTTTTAGTTGTGACTCATTCATAATATGCACCTATGGTTGAAACGGTTTGTTTAAATCACAAAAAACCGTTCCAAGATAAAATCCATCCTCTAAAGGCATGGGGTCTGACCAGCGTTGCATTGGTACATATGTCATACCAACACTTTGTTTAGGGCGATTGCTTTTTTGGTCATTATGGTAGCAGGAATCTTCATACCATTGTGCATCATCATATTCATATATCATGATATCCCTCTTTTCGTTCGAGCAAGATATTGCTCACTTCAGTTTATGATAAGAAAAGAAGCCTGTTTAGGCTTCCTATAAGGGTTGATATTAGATGTTATCTTACTTATTGTTTAAGAAAATGGATGATATCTTTCCAAGGTTTTACTTCTGTTATCAGATCAGCATGACTTTCTTTTTCATATACAATGGTATTTGGTTCTTCATCAAAACTTTCGATAAGCTTTTGTGTTAGCTGTATAGGAACGATACTATCTGCTGTTGAGGAAAGAATCAATGTATCGCAAGAAATTTGCTTTACATATGCATCGCTTGGTAAAGGATAACGAATCAAATAGGTCAAAGGACCATAAAAGATAGGAAAATAGGTGTTGAAAAGATCTTGTCCATTATTATAAGGAGCAATCAAAACAAATTTATCGGGGGGATTGTTTGCGGCAACATAGCTTGCTATTCCAGTTCCTATGCTATAGCCGATGATATCTATTTTCTTATCCGGAAAGGTTTCTTTCACATATTTGATCACATCATCTGCCATCTGAAAGATAGATGCTTGAGATAATGAACCAGTGCTTTCACCATAGGAGGGATAATCAATGCTTAAAAATGATATGTGCTCCATGGAATCAAAAATACCTAGCTCATCAAATTCAAGAAAAGTACTTGCTGTATTTTGTGCATTACCACCGAAATAAACGATGATCGTATCATCTTGCTCATCACTTTTCAACCATCCTTTGTATTGATTCTGAATGGTTATCGCTTTGAATTTTTGTTGATGTGTTAAGGTTTGACTATCCTGTTCGCTTTTGTTTGGGAAGAAGATGACATATTCTTGTGCTATGTAAACTGTCACAGAAAGAATGATGAGCATTACACAAAGAAAACCAATAAATTGGCGAAGTACAATAAAACGAATAGCACCTCTTTTTTGTAAATGTTGATATTTTTTTACGATAAAAACTTCTATCAAAAATTGATTATCTTTTCATAAGTTGTCAAATGTCTGTATAGCCTGTATTTACGGGCGTTACGGGCATTTTTCATATCGGAAGATACTTTGCATATGCTGGCATATCCCAGCGTGTTTTGGCAGCCAAAAGTAGTAAAAGTGTAGTAAACTCTGCCTTTACTACTAGGCACATAACCTGTCCATTTCAGCTTTAGCAGAAGCAGAAGAACCATGTGCGTAATACCCAAGCGTCATCGTGATGTTGGCGTGTCCCATAAGATACTGCAAAGTGTTTGGGTTCATGCCCTTGTTTGCCATATTCGTACAGAACGTGTGTCTGAATGTATGTGGCGTTACATTTGGCAATGCTGCCTCATGGCACTTGTTATACTTCTTGACAAGTCCTCTTACCATACTCTCATAGTTGCAAGCTACCTTTGGCAACCCGTCATTGTTGAGAAACAGAAAATCTCTGTAGCTGTCAATAACGATAGGCTCTGCTTTCCCACGGCTTTTTACAATCCTCTTTAACGCCTGATAGACATTCTCTGTCATTGGAATCTCTCTGTCACCGTTTTTGGTTTTCGGAAGCTCAATGTAGTACCCGATATCACTATCTCTTAATAGCTGGTGGTCTACATGGATTATCCTGTTTGGAAAGTCCAAGTCAAACTTGGTCAGTCCGCAAAGTTCAGAGATACGAAGCCCCGTTCCCAGCAGCACTATGATTTCATCACGGTACTTCTTATAGGTCTTGTCCTGTTCCATAAAGGAAAGACAGTCGGCTTCCTGTTCCAATGATAAAGCAGTCTTTGGTTCTGTATCATCTTCAAGAACCATATTCAATGCAAAATCAAAAGGATTCTTTCTGATACAGTCGTCCTGTATCGCCGTGTAGAATGACGCTTTAAGGGAACGCTTGAAATTGCTAATCGTCTTGTAGGCATAGCCATTGTCACTCATGCGGATAGCCCACTCTTTTGCATCGGACAGCTTCACACTGTCAATGCTTCTCATTCCCAGCGGGTCTTTTTCCAGAATGTCCATAAGGTACTTGCGACCTTTTACAGTATTTCGTTTCACATTCTTTCTGTGGCTGTTCTGCTTTGCATATAGCTGGCAGACCGACATTTTCTTTCCGATTGTGTCGATACCGTCGTTGAGGTCTTTTTGTATATCCTGTTCCTTTTCCCTCAATGAGATATCTTCACGCTTTCCTGCCGGTGTCCTGTCCGTCGGTACGAGCTTCCAAGCATAAGCAAATTGCGGTTTACCTAATGCGTCTGTATATTTGTATGCGTATCTTCCGTCTTTTCTCTGGCTCTCTCCAGTCTTTAAAATTCTTCCTTTGCTGTCACGTCTTTTTTCCATGAGGTTAAGCTCCTTTCAAAGTAGAAAGAGCCTTGATACGACATACATATATTATACCATATTTAAGGCTTTTTTTCATCATATAACGTCCAAGGAATCAATGATTTTTTCAAATTGTTTCCGCTTAATCTGGACACGGTTGCCGTTCATAATGACCCAGTTCGCACCCATGTTTTCCTCCGCAATCCGACGCAGCTTCTTTTCCCCGATACGGAAATATCTTGACGCTTCCTCAATGGTCAGCGTGTATTTTTCCCAGACAGGCACATCCGTATTGTTCATCATGTACCACCTCCTTCATGTATGTTTTTTTCAAGCAGACAGACGGCTTCGGAAAGCTCCGCTAGTATCTCAACTATTCTCATTCTTATGAGTGAACCGTATCATTAGGGCGTATCATTATTCTGTGAAAACAGGTCATGGCAGAACCACCTTTCCAAAGGTCGCTCTCGAAGCATTGCATGAATCGCTCACTTTCCATTCCATGAGGAAAGGTCATGGCGTGCAATCTCCGTCGGCTTGCTGTCATCACAAACGTATCTGTCTACTTTATTCAGTTTTCAAAGAGCATATACGGCTGCTTATCAGCCTATGAAAACCCATCACAGCTCTGAATGGATTTTCATAGAACGATAAGCGGAACTGGAAAGAGAGAAGTATCATGTTCCGCAGCTTTCTAGCTTGCTTCTATCTCAAATTCATAAATCATTTTTATGATTGCTTCTCTGATGCGTCCTTTCAGCTCCATGTCAACGGCGATATAGACATTGCCGTATTCATCATAGAGAGGGCGCAGGCTGCATTTTGATATGTAAGGGTCATAGAACTGCAATAGCTTTTCTATTGACCGTTCGCTGCCGTCAGCAGCAGAAGATATCAGGTAAAACGATGGCAGTGCAAATGCTTCATTCATGGCTTGGCTTTTCCTCCTCTAACATTTTTCTGATTTTATCAAGTGAACCTGTCCTGCTCTTATGGGAAGCGTTCCTTGTCATGTGGAACAGCTCACCGATTTCTGTATCGCTCATTTCAAGAAAATAGTACATCAGCAGGATGCTGCGCTTTTTCTCCGGCAGCTTTTTTAATGCGGATGCCAGCTTATCATCCAGCACACGGATGTCGATGCCGCAGACACTGAACGTGGTGCTGTCAGTGCCGTATTCATCCCATGTGCCCAGCTTATCTATGACAAGCTCCGGCAGTTCACAAAAGAGGGATTCCCGTTTGGAACGTCTGGACAGTTCTTTCTGATAGTTCAGGACAATCCCTTTCGTGACTTTCTTTAGCAGACAGTCAAACTGGCACTGTATGGTCTTTTGGAAGTCCGATGGTTTCATATTCACACCTCCTTTCCCTCTATGACTTGAAAAGCTGTATCTCTCTCTTTCCGCACCATATCTGTACAGCAAGGCGTGATTTGTGAACCATTTTCTAAAATTTGTGAAAATAATTTCAGGCACGAAAAAAAGCCTGACCGATATAATAAAACCGGCAGGCTCTGTTTCGCCATAACTTGCTAAAATTCGACTTTCTGTCGTTGTGAGGGTATGACCGTAAGCAAAATGCTGACCTATCCTCGTTTCCCTCTTTTTTCTCCCATCCTAACCCTCATCCCTTGTGCTCCATTCAAAGGGCTGCCTTTTCAGACAGCCCCATGACCTTTTATTCCTCTGTATCTTCCTTTCGCTTTTTCCCTTTCAATAGGGCGGCTGCTCCGGCTGCGGCTGCCATCAGCATTGCCCATAGTCCAGTTGTGGCTGTATCACCTGTCTGTACGGAATCGTTTTTCGTATCTTCTTTATCGGATGGATGGTTTTTATCCTTATCCGTATTTCCAGATGGCTTTTTATCATCCACTGTATAGGTCTTTGTTATCGTTCCGGTATAGTTGCCTTTAAACGTGATGGTTACTGTCACCTTGTTTCCATCCTGTGTCCTTGTCACGTCATAATCTGTACCCTGTACCAGAACCTTATCGCCGTCTTTGATTACCATATCATCCAGCTTCGTATCGGCAGTCATTTCCGGTACTTTTATCTGATTGCCTGTTTCTGCACTCTTTGGCTCTATCACAAAGGAAACGGCTTCACTTTCTGCACCCTCGTAATTGTCTGTGCCATCCACGACAGCTTTCACATACCATGTTCCGGCAGCGGTTGGAACGGTATCTGTGTACGTTCCATCCACCCTGTCACTGTACAGGAAGCGTGGCTGTCCGAAGCGGAATCCTGCACTGGCAGCAGAAGGTGCTGCACCATATGTCCAGCCATTCAGTGATAACGGTGCTGACTGTTCATTATCTGCCTTTGTTACAGTCACTGTGACTTTGATATCTGTCACGGTCTTATAATTGCTGTCATCCGGCGTATAGGTCAATGTAAATTCATTTGTACCTGCATTGCCAACATCTAGCGTCTGATCCGTCCATGTAAAACCTGCCGGAAGTGTGATATCCTTAAGGCTCTGTCCATAGACTGCCTGCAAGTCCGTTGGAACCGTGTAGACTGGCTCTGCCTGTGAAATGGTAAATTCCACAATGGTATCAAGTCCGGTATACTCTGTTGTTGCACTTACGCTGGCTTTCATATACCATATTCCTGCCGTGGCAGGTCTATCTGCCGTATAGGTTCCATTTCTGGTATCACTGTAGCTAATGACAACATCCCCATACGCTGCATCAGCAGTCGGTGTACTGGCTGTTTCATTGTATGTCCAGTTTTCAATCGCCGGTTCCACTGTCCAGCTATTCGCTGCCGCTGATACAATGACCGACAGCATACATTCTACATAGTGACCGGTACTGTCATAGCCTGTGACACCTGTATAATCATAATTCTTATCATCGACTGTGAAATGTGCAGGATAATCTGTTCCAGAAACCGTCAGCTTCTGTGTCCCGTCTGCCCATGCCCAGCCATCCGGCAGTGTAACACTGGATAAGTCCTCATCGTATACACCGCTTAGATTATCCGGCAGAGTCATCACCGGTGCATCTGCTTTGGCAATCGTAAATTCTACAGCACTGCTTTCTATGCCCTTGAAATTATCTGTACCGGTAACCGTGGCTTTCACATACCATGTACCGGCATCCGTTGGTACGTTTTCCGTATATGTGCCAGCTGCTTGATTACTGTAAGTATAGGATACGGAACCAAATGCAGCCACAGCCGCTGGTGTATTTGCAGCTTGTCCATATGTCCAGCCTGTAATCGCAAGTGTGCTCGTCCAGCTATTTGCTGCTTGTGAAATAGTAAATTCTACTGGTGTTGAGCTTGCTTTTTTGTAATTGTCATCCGCTGCGACGGTTGCGGTTACACGATATGTTCCGGCATCTGTTGGTGCAGATGAAATGCTTTCCCAGTCTGTAGCGTTCTTTTTCTTCTCCCAAGTATAAGTCACATTGCCTGTACTGCCTGCTTTGCTGACTGTTGGCGTATCTTTGACCGCACTTCCGTCATAGTCCTTATTTAAACTGTCTGTGACAGAAATCGTGCTGTCTGCCTTGGAAATGGTAAATTCTACTGGTGTTGAGCTTGCTTCTTCGTAATTGTTATCAGCTGCGATGGTTGCGGTTACACGATACGTTCCGGCATCTGTTGGTGCAGATGAAATGCTTTCCCATTCCGTAGCGTTTTTTTTCTTTTCCCAAGTATAAGTCACATTGCCTGTACTGCCTGATTTGCTGACTGTTGGCGTACTGTTGACAGCACTTCCATCATAGTCCTTATTTAAACTTTCTGTAACAGAAATCGTGCTGTCTACCTTGGAAATGGTAAATTCTACTGGTGTTGAGCTTGCTTTTTTGTAATTGTCATCCGCTGCGACAGTTGCGGTTACACGATACGTTCCGGCATCTGTTGGTGCAGCTGCTATGCTTTCCCATTCCGTAGCGTTCTTTTTCTTTTCCCAAGTATAAGTCACATTGCCTGTACTGCCTGATTTGCTGACTGTTGGCGTATTGTTGACAGCACTTCCGTCATAGTCCTTATCTAAACTTTCTGTGACAGAAATTGTGCTGTCTGCCTTGGAAATGGTAAATTCTACTGGTGTTGAGCTTGCTTTTTTGTAATCGTCATCCGCTGCGACGGTTGCGGTTACACGATACGTTCCGGCATCCGTTGGTGCAGATGCTATGCTTTCCCAATCCGTAGCGTTCTTTTTCTTCTCCCAAGTGTAGGTTACTATACCTGTACTGCCTGTCTTGCTGACTGTTGGTGTATCATTGACCGCACTTCCGTCATAGGTCTTGTCCAGCGTTTCCGTAACAGTAATGCTGCTTTCTGCTTTTAGCCCAGTAAGGTTTAGTGTTACCGTCAAAGTCTTATTTTCACCTTTTGCTGTACCACAGTCATATTCATAGACAATCGGTGTGCCTGCTGTATAATTGCTGACGACACCTGTTGATGATTCATAAGATGCGCCGCTTATGATAGAAACCTTGTCCTTGTCGATACCTGTAATTTTATCTGTAATGGTAAATGTGTCTTCTGTGACTTCCAACTCCATTGTTCTGGTCGTTGGCATAGTTACTGTTAATCCCGCATTTGTTCCCAGATTCAGATAAGCAAGTGGAGTAAAGGAACAATGCAATGATTGTAAATTGGCATTGTTGCTGACATCCAGACTGCTGATGCCCGTGCTACTGCAATACAATTCTGTTAAATTAGTATTTTTGCTGACATCCAGACTGGTAATACCCGTGTTGTTGCAATACAATTCTGTTAAATTAGTATTTTTGCTGACATCCAGACTGCTGATGCCCGTGATGTTGCAATACAAGGTTGTTAAATTAGTATTGTTGCTGACATCCAGACTGCTGATGCCCGTGCTGTTGCACTCCAATTTTTTTAAAGCAGAAGCACCATTGACAGTCAAAGTTGTCAGTGATGCATTGCTGTTGCAATACAATTCTGTTAAATTAGCATTGCTGCTGACATTCAGACTGCTGATGCCCGTTTCTTGGCAATACAAGGTTGTTAAATTAACATTGCTGCTGACATCCAGACTGCTGATTCCCGTGCTGTAGCAATCCAAGGTTGTTAAAGCAGAAGCACCATTGACAGTCAAAGTTGTCAGTGCTGTATTGCTGTAGCAATTCAAGGTTGTTAAATTGGCATTGCTGCTGACATCCAGACTACTGATACCCGTGCTGGAGCAAGACAAGTATGTTAAATTAGCATTTCTGCTGACATCCAGACTGCTGATGCCCGTGCTGGAGCAA
>NZ_JBEQZJ010000073.1:0-9845 GCF_045223415.1 Hoskinsella mucinilytica
TTAAAACAGCGCTTTTTAAGGCTGTAGACACACTTTTGGAATAAGCACGAATCAATCCTCCTGCGCCAAGCTTTATGCCGCCAAAATAGCGTACAACAACAGCTATGATATCTTGCATTTGATTGTTCATCAAACATTCTAATATAGGAACACCGGCAGTACCGGAAGGTTCACCATCATCATTACTACGCTGAAGTTCGTTTTGTTCCCCAATGATAAAAGCATAACAATGATGTGTAGCATTGGGATGTTCTTTTTTTATTTGCTGAAGAAATGCTTTTGCTTCCTCTTCACTCAAACATTTATGCATATAACAAAGAAAGCGACTTTTTTTAATTTCTAATTCATCCATATGGTCTTCTTTTAATCGATACATGTCATCACCTGCACCTATTATAACGAAATTTCTAAAATAAGAAAAGTCATGCATCCAAAAGCTTCGTTTTATGTTATCATGATGATATAAGGATGGTGGTTGCTTATGGGAGAGTTAGCGCATGTAGTAAATATCGGTAAGGTTTTAGAGGAGCAGTTAAACGAAGTTGAAATCTATAGCGTAATGGAATTAAAAGAAATCGGTGCTAAACAAGCATGGCTTAGGATTCAAACAAAGGATCCTTCTGCTTGTCTTCTACGTCTTCAAGCATTAGAAGGAGCCATAGAAGGTGTTAAGAAAACAGCGTTATCTCAAGAAGTCAAAAATGACTTAAAAGCTTTTTATCAAGAGCATAAGCGATAGAGGGATTTATGAAAGATGTTATCATAAAAGAACTACAGGAACAGATATTTTATGGGCTGAGAACCATTTCCAATGATAAACAAATTAAGAAGAACACTCAAGATTTGATGCAACAAGTACATAGAGCAAGTGGCTGTGAAATGAAACCACCTTATATTATCTGCACAAAAGAATTTTATCAAGATGATGGCGAGTATCAATTATTTGTAGGAGGTATGAAACGCTATCAGAACTTAGAAAAACTCATGATGCTAGAAGGAACGTATGCCGTCATAGAAGTATCCTGCAAATGGATGCAGTCTTGGTATACAGCAATTCATGAAGCAAAACATTATATTTATCATAAATGGATGGATAAAACGCCATATGTTCCATGTCATGTAGAATATGTATTATTTACAGAAAAGAGCTTGGGGAAAAAACCGATTTTAGAGTTATATGTCAAATTAATGCCGAATCAAAAAACAGAGAATTCATGAGGAACTCTCTGTTTTTAGTTCTATAAATTTAATTTCTCCAGGTTCAAAATCTAGAGGAATGTTTTGTGCTTGATCTAAATAGACATCATGGATGTATGGATCGTTAGTAGAATATATCTGTAATATACTGTTGTAGGTAAAAGGTAGTTCCTTCCACATGTTTTCCGTATGAATATGTAAATGTACACTCTCATGAACATTCGTGTTACATATCACCATCAATGCTTTATCCTCTTTCATATAAGTAAATCCAATACCAGCATCTCTTGGTGAATCAAACCAAATCGGTATACAACACTGTCCTTTATGCATGACATCAATATACTCTTTTCTGATTTGATTTGCTTTTTCCATGAGAGAAGGTAAAACATTTAAATCACTAGATGTATAGTTATAATAATAACGATCGACATAAGGTTGTCTAAAATAACGACGATCTTCTTTAGGAAGAGAAGTCAAGTATGATTGATCACCATATTCACTCAATTGAAGTGGCTGAACCTCATAGCTTTCGATTCCATTCATGTACATTGGTATACCATTAGGTAAAAACAAATTCATGATACTTAACATATTGGTCAATGTTTTTCCATCCTCTAGGCAACTGCAACGTCTGGAATCATAAAATTCACTAGCCGCAAACATCGGACAAGCATTACCTCTAAGCTGATAGGCAAAAGTATGAAATTTATAGTCCTTGATTTGCGTTTCTTCATAAGCACTATTGCCGGAAATAGCATCAAACCCTTTTCGTTTCCATAGCTCACTGTTTTCATGAACGGTATCCTCGGCAATCATGACAAACCCTTTTTTCTGTTTCTTTGCATTTCTTGCCATTTCTTTTTGTAATTTTTCAGGTAGTAAGTATGGCTTTTCTAAATAGATACCATCAATGTCTAATTCAGATTGATACCAGCTTATATTCTCATTAAGTGCATTCCACAAATCACTATTTGGTTTTTTCGCCGGATGAAGATCACATCTTATGGTATCTTGTGTTAAAAACGGTGCGCTTGTTTTCTGTAGCTCACTTGGTACATGAAGATGGAAATCAGTATAAAATCTGAAGTAAGTAGCATCAGAATCTATAGGTAAACTTGCATTGATTTGATCAGAAAATGCAGGCGCAATGACCTTATCACATGCATCATCCGCAAAAACAAATTGAGAAATATGTGTTTTAACATCATCGCTACGATAGAAATCCTTCAAGGAATAAGAGAAGGGTAGGGTATTTTGCGGTAGCCCATAGCTGATTGGTGCATGATAAGATGACAATGCTTCCTTTTTTATCCAATAGAAGAATTCCGGATGCTCTTTTTGATAAATATGGTCAATGGAAATTTTGCCCGGACAATATTCTAAAATGACATGAAATCCTAGGTGATGACATGCTTCAATAAAGGCGATACATTGTTCTAATGCACTCATTTGAGGAACAAGAGGATCTTTTAATTCTTCATCTATGGATTGAAAATCCACTACGCATTCCTTTTGTGCATAGTCATGTGCCTTTTCCGTTTTGCCCAATGCAAAAGGTTGATGCAATAATATGGTATTGATTCCCATACGTTGATAGAAAGGAAGTAAAAGGATTGCCTTTAGAAAGGTGCCATTATCCTTTAGACCATATAAATTTTCCTTTAAGCTATCATCACGATCATGATCCCATGCGGCAAGTGAACGGATATGAACGGAATAGATACATGCTTTTTTTAGCCACCCTGTTGTGGCAAGTGGTACTGCTTTTTTCATTTTTCCCTTTGCATCATAAAATAGATGTTGGAAAGAATAAAGATAAAAATCATAAGGATTGACTAGAATTTCTTTGTTTCTCAATGTTCTGGTCTTTGAAAAACCAAACAGATTCCAAGACTGGGGTAGCGCATAATTAAAAATATCATGGGTATGGGAACCTGCTTCTTTTTCAAGATTCTGCATAAGCTGCTGTAAGTATTTCATGTTAGGATGCCCCCTTTTTAGCTCATATCTTTATTATAACTTGTAAATGCACAATCTTCTACAAATTTTATGTCTTTTCGCTGATAGACTTTAGCTTAAGGTGATAAAATGAAAAAAATGGTTCTTATATTGTTTGGCTTCCTATTGACATCTTGTAGTTTATCTTCTCAACAGATGCCTCAATTAGAAGAAAATCCGGTATTGACAATTACACTACCTTCTCCATCCTATGCTTTAGCACTTCGTAACTTATGGAATGAACAATATCCCCAGCAAGCAAATGCATTGAAATTTCAAATCAAAGAAAGTTCCTTCCATCAACAGTTTCAAACAGATATCGAATGGGTCAAAGATAGTGATGCAATATATAAGCGTGAATATGCAATGTATGCAAGCTATGATGATGCCTACCCTTTCTCCCATTTTCAGCGAAAGGAGTTAGCGGGGTACTTTCAGCCTGTTGAGGCAAAGGGATTGTTATATAGTTATTCCCAACCCAAACTAGATACATACCATCTTTTGGAAGAACAACTTCAAGATTTTTCTGTAATGAATCAAAGTCATATGATTTATTATAGTCATGCAATCGATCAAGTATTACCTTATTGGTTAAGCGAATATCAACATGATGAAACAGATACATCTCAAGTATTTATGGATGATACATTTTTATCTTGTATTGAAAACATGAAAGCATTTTATAAAGAGCATGATTTAGAGGATGATCCTTATGTATCAAAAGATTTTTATGCGAGTCATTATATGAGTGGTTTAATTTCGACATCTAATATTCAAAAGCATCCTTTGTATCAGGCACAGGAATTACATTTTATTCCTATGCCAAGTACAGATACTCAAACATTTTCTCCCTTTGCGGATATTTACGGTTTTATGGTACGTAATGATTGTAAATACAAAGAAAGTGCTAAGGCTTTTATGAATATGGTAAGAAGTAAAAAGGGAATTCAAGCTTATCTGGATGCCGAAGATGGAGTTGCTGTTTTAGATAAGGATGATATCAAAGATTTCTCCATATATGATTCTTTACGTAAAGAAATGATCATTGCAATGAATGATAGTCAAATGTGGGATATATCTGTATTAAAAGATAAACCCTCCATTCGATATAAAGATTTATATGAGAAGACAGAAATGGTATCTATCTTACAAAATGGAATCGTAGCAGATAAGAGTGCAAAACAGATACAAAAAGAAATTTATGATCATGTGATTGAGTGGATATCGAAACAATGACTATATGAAAAAGCATATGCGAATTGTGGCATATGCTTTTTCTGTAATAAGCTTAATTATGAAACAATAGATCCTTCATTGTATAACTTCCATTTGGTTGTTTTACCAAAAACTCTGCTGCACGTACTGCGCCATTGACGAAAATTTGGCGACTGGTCGCAGTATGTGTAATTTCAAAGCTTTCATCATCTCCGAGGAAATACACACTATGTTCACCTGCAAGTGTTCCACCACGTACAGCATGAATACCGATTTCCTTTTGACGTTTACCAACCATACCGTTTCGACCATGAACTTCTTTGAAATCATGATCTGGGTTCATAGTTTCCACTAAAAGCTTAGCGGTACCACTTGGAGCATCTTGCTTTTGATTATGATGTTTTTCAATTACTTCAATATCAAAATCTGCGGAAAGCATAGGTGTGATCATAGATAACACTTCTTTAAATACAGCGATACCAAAGGAATAATTAGCAGAATATATCACACGATTACTTTCACCAAGTTCTTCAATCTGTTTGCGCTGTAGATCGTTGATACCAGTAGTGCCACATACTAATGCTGCACCTGTTTTTTTCACATAAGGCAATAACCAAGCTAGGTTATCCGGATGAGAAAAGTCAATAACAACATCAACATTATCTTGTAATGCATCTAAATCATGACAGTTTGTGATATCACATACCATTAAAATGGTGTGACCATGTTCTTCACATGTCTTCTTTACCAACTGTCCCATTTTTCCAAAACCTACAATGACGATATTCATAGTCCCACCTCATGCATTTTTTCTTCTAATACTTTTTTATGCTCTGCACTCATCTCACATAAAGGCAAACGATAACCGCCTACTTCTTTTCCCATAATGTTTAAGGCTTCTTTAACAGGAATAGGATTTACTTCAATAAACAATGCATGAATCAAATCTAAATATTTCAACTGGGCATCTAAAGACTTTTTCACATCTCCGTTAAGATAATCCATGACCATATCATGCGTTTCTTTTGGCAAGATATCAGCTACTACAGAAATGACACCACTAGCACCAATGGACATCATACTCGTGATCATATCATCATTTCCACTATACATTGCAAAATCATCATTTAAATAACGTGCAATACTGGTAGCATAAGAGATATTGCCACTTGCTTCTTTGATACCACAAATATTTGGGTGTTTACTTAATACTTTAACAGCGTCCTCACTGATGGCTACACCGGTTCTTCCTGGAATATTATACATGATGATCGGAATGTTTACTGCATCAGCTACTGCTGTAAAATGAGCGATCATCCCTTGATTATTAGCCTTGTTGTAATATGGTGAAATGATCAATAAATAATCCGCACCCATCTTTTCATATTTGATACTTTTTTCAACAGCGGTCTGTGTACAATTGCTTCCAGCACCTACAATGACAGGAATTCTCTTGTTGATGACATGTAAAGTATACTCTACAACCGCATCATCTTCTTCATGTGTCATGGTAGAGCTTTCTCCAGTGGTTCCTAAAATAAGGATTCCATCTGTATGATTGGCCACATGCCACTCTAACAGCTCACCAAGCTTTTCAAAATTTACGCTTCCATCTTCATGGAATGGTGTAATTAATGCTACAATACTACCCTTGATCATAATGAATTTCTCCTTCCATGATCCTTTGTATAGGACCACTTATATAAACAGCTTCCTTTTTATCAATCCTAGGTTCTGGTTATCTTGTAATCGAATCCACTGATAAATGGCTGTTAGATCCAAATGCTTTGTGTACCATTGATACGGGTACATCTTGTTATAAATCAAATGCTTCGCCTAATACCTGAATCGCTTTTTGTTTATCTTTTTCCTCGATGGTTAATGAAATAGATATCTCAGAAGAAGTGATCATATAATATCGAATATCGTGAGCGTTTAAGGTATTTAACACTTTTGCGGCAATACCACTGTGTGTAGAAATACCAACCCCAACAATAGAAAGCTTAACAAATCCAAGTAAACGAGAGATCGGATATTTGGAATGTAGTTCATCCACATGTTCTAAAATAGTATCAGATTGTTGTTTATTACAATAGAATGAAAAATTGACTTTTCCATCATGTGTCAGTTGTTGTGAAATGGTATCAAGATTGATATCCAGTTTTGCGATCATTTTAAATAAATTTCCCAGAAAGACACCATCATTCGGTAATTCATTGACTCTCATGATCGCATAATCATCCTTGATACTAATGCCGGTAATCGGCATATCTTCTAAATTCTTTGTAGTTTCCATAATATAAGTCCCCTTGTTTTTATCTTTCTCCAAGGCTTTTCCAAGGAACAGCTTAACTTGGTATTTGCTAGCTAATTCTACACTACGTGTTTCCAAAACGCCTGAACCAAGGCATGCCATTTGCATCATCTCATTATAAGTAACTTCTTTTAAACGCTTTGCATGAGGATATAAGCGTGGATCGATCGTATAAACCCCATTCACATCTGTATAGATATGACATTCCCAGCCTAGCTTGGCCGCTAGAGCTACTGCTGTAGTATCGCTTCCTCCACGTCCAAGTGTTGTAATTTCTCCATGTTCCGTAGCACCTTGAAAACCTGCAACGACAACGACCTTACCATCATCTAAATGTTTTTTTAATGTAGTAATATCAATATCCTTGATTCTTGCATGTGCATGATGAGAACTGGTAATAAAACCAGCCTGATATCCTGTTAAGGAAATTGCAGGGATTCCCAATGCATCGATTGCCATAGCTAATAATGTAATGGTTCTTTGTTCTCCTGTAGATAACAAGGAATCTAATTCTCGTTGATTGACCTTTTCACTAATGGCTTTGGTCATCTCGATTAATTTATTGGTGGTCTTTCCCATGGCGCTGGCTACCAATACTACATTGTGACCAGCCTCTTTCATTTCCTTTACATGTTCAGCAATTGCTAAAATTTGTTCTATCGTTCCAACACTGGTTCCACCGTACTTCTCAACTACATTCATACATTGATGACCTCATCACAATCCATTGCACACATATCCTGATAACTTTCTCGCTTAATAACCTCACGAACGACGCCATCTTTTACAAAAACAACAGCGGGTTTGCCTAATTTATTGTAATTGCTTGCCATACTATAACCATAAGCACCAGTCGTATATAAAATCAATAGATCATTTTGTTTAGCGGCAGGTAACATGACATCTTCGACTAGAATATCTCCAGATTCACAACATTTACCGGCTACTGTAACCTTTTCTGTTTTCTCTTCATTCATACGATTGGCGATATCGCAAGCATAATCAGCCTGATATAAAGCAGGACGAATATTATCACTCATACCCCCATCTACAAACAGGTATTTTTTGTTTTCAGTAACTTTTTGATATCCTATGCGATATAACGTTGACCCAGCTTCTGCGACAATGCTTCTACCTGGCTCTATTAACACTCTATGAAAGGTTAGATTGTGTGTATCCTTCTGTATCCTACAGGTATCAAGAATTGTTTTACAAACCTCATGTAATGGAATTGGTTGATCATCACTTGTATAATAAGCCGCAAAACCACCACCTAAATTTAAGGCATTGCATAAAATGTTATATTCTTTCTGCATGTCTTCCATAAATTCGCATAATTTCGTGATTTCCGCTACATAAGCCTCTTTATCGAAAATTTGAGAACCGATGTGAGAATGGAAGCCTTCAAAGGTGATATTAGGAATGCTTGTCAGTGTTAAGATCATATCCGCAATTTCTTTTTTTCGTAGAATAGAAATACCGAATTTGCTGTCCACATATGCTGTCATGATATATTTGTGTGTATGTGCTTCAACCCCAGGATTAACTCGAATCATCGTTTTGATTGAAGTTCCTACATTTTTCATGATTTGAACCAAGGCTTCACATTCCATATCGTTATCTACGATAATGGTACCAACACCATAATGAACTGCCATTTCTAGCTCTTCATAAGATTTGTTATTGCCATGAAAATACACACGTTCCATTGGGAATCCTACTTGTTTTGCAGTATATAATTCACCACCGCTGACAACATCCAAACTTAATCCATAGGCCTTCACAAGTTCTACCATCGCTTTACAGCTAAAGGCTTTACTAGCATATAATACCTCGGTTTCAAAATCGTTTGAGCGAAACAGCTCATGATACATACTTAATTGCTGGCGTATCTTGTTTTCGTCGTATACATACAGGGGAGTTTTGCAAGTAGCAGCCAGTTGTTCTACTGATACTCCGGAAATTTCTAGCACATTTTTATTCATCGTCTTTACCTCACAAAAAAATGTCAGCAGATTGCTCTTACTGACATGGTTTATCTTCTCACGACAATAAGATAGCACATCTACGTATTCGCAGACAGTCCAACAGATATTCTCTGTTGACCCACCACCCCTTATGCCTAAGGAAGCAGTTCGGCAGAATCGCTTTCATCTTATGTCAGATGCCCGCCGGCTTCATAAGTTGTTGTCTTTTCTGCGCCTCTATCAAATTTGTTAGTATCATACCACTAACCTTAGCAAATTACAACACTTTCAGTTATATTTGTGCAAATAATTTCTTAAGGACTGTAAATTGTTACATAAGAGATCTGCTTATAGCCTTATCATAGCATATATTTAGGAAATGTCATGTATCAATTTTAAAAAGCTTTATAAGAAAAGGTTTATCCCATATTGACCAATGGAATAAACTTTTTCTTTCTCTCTTCATCTTAAGTCTTATACTAGATAAATGAGCAGTAGGATGCCAAGAACTGCTGTCAATATCAATACATTGCGAAAACTAAATAAATTATTAAAGAACTCTTCGTTTCTTTCTTCATTATCGAATACCGGTTCGGTATGCAAATTCTTCTCATCCATGTGATTCACCCCTTGTATTTGTCCCTTATTCGTCTGTATTATAGCACAAATAGAAACACAGATGCTGATTTTAACAGAATCGTAAGAAAAAATCAAGAAATATAAAGGAATGTCATGATGTCATAATTTCTTTTCTGTTACAATGAAGTGTTTTATATATATCGATAAAACTTATGGATGAATTATCTTTTCAGTAAAAATATAAAAATAATTTAGGATTTTCGTACCTGTTTTACGTGTTTATATATATAGGAGGTCATTTTATGGTACGAGTATACATACGTGCTAGAAAGATGAACAAAGGAGATCAAGTTCATGAATGAATGGTTCATTCTCTACCTAGTGGGAGAACTGACTTGTATCGCTCTAATGCTAGTTTGGATGATCGTCAATCTTGTACTGAAAAACAGTAAAAGAAAAAAATAGTCTGATTCTGTAAAGATTGGGCTATTGAAAGAGGGATTCTACACTGTTACTTTGTTTTAAAACTAGTACTCCTAAACGTCTAAAAGGGATGAAGCGCTATCTTCATC